>JAYUFG010000300.1:0-4782 GCA_043738845.1 Planctomycetaceae bacterium | reverse complement strand
GCGGAAAGTCCGTCCGCCAACGGACGCTCTTGAAGGCCGGGCCAATTGATTTTGTCGATCCAGACATCTGCCTGACGATAAACGACGGCCGTGGTGGCCGTCACTTGGCCACCTTCGAGATGAATGAAGGGATTTTTTCGATCACCTTTGGGCGGAGCAGCAAGCGAACCATGCACCCATAAACTTTGCTCATCCTTACTCGCCACAGACAGGAACACATTCACCAAAGTCGGTTCCGGACGCGACCAACGGACGGGAATTTCGACTTCTCGTTCGTTCAATAGGACCGACTCGACCTGTAAGTTTTCCGGCACACGGACTTGATATTGAAAGCGATAACCGCCTGCGTGGGAGGCCGTGGCACCAAAGGAAACTCGCGTTTGTTCCGCACCAAATAACAGATGCAGTTGCTCGCGAACGGTCAGTAGTGACTCCTGCGGTCGAATCGCCAGACTCCATTGCGACGCATCCGCAGGCAAACGGCGACAGAGCGAAGGTTTGAGATCGCGATTTCCCCAAGCCGCGAGAAAATCGGCCACCGAGATCGCTGAGGAGTCGGCCGGAATTCGCTCCTCATAGTTCAAACCCGATTCAACGGTCGCCGCCAAAAAGCGATTCTGAACCTCGGTGCCAACCGTTTGCATCTCTGGCAATCGCAAACTTCCCCAGACGGGCGTTCCCGTTAAAAGGAATGTCGCCTCTACCGTTGTCGCATCACGGACTGAGCGGGTGAACTGAAAGCGAATTTCGTGTAATGCTTCGCCCGTCGGGTCTTCGGATTGCACCACCGTCACGCCGTCGGTCGTGTTATTCGGCAACAACCGCAATCGCGGATCGACGTTCAGGCGGAACTCCCGGAGGCGACCTTCTTTCACGGTGAGTTTGTACTTCACATCGACGAGAACATTACCCGGCGAGACCTTCAACCAAGTTAAAGCATCGGCTTTAACGACCGGTGCAGAATCACTATTGGACTCTGGCCAACGAACCGAAATGTGAGGGGTCGCGCCGAGTTGAGAAGCCCAGGTTGACTTGGATAAGTCATGCAATGTTTCGCCGCGTGCCGACGGGACTTTGACTTCGGTCACATCAGAGGGCGCGATCAGCGACAAGCGACTTGTCGCCGCTGGTGGAACGGTCAGGTCAAATCCACCTTCGCGACCTCCGCTACGCAAGCTCAATTGCCAATGAACTTCCAGGCGATGTTGACCTTCCTCGGCAACATCCAGAATTAGATCGCCAACGTCTTTTTCACGTGCCAATTGCGTCGGCTGTTGATCGAGCAGTAACGGCTCTGTCAAGAGTTGTGCTTGAGTTCCCGCCCAAGGGATTTTAACGCGGGCATTCTTCCCACTGGTCCGAAACTGATACGTGGCTTTAAGATCACTCAGGGCGAGGGGCGCGCCAGCACCGTCGCGTTGTAGGGTTCCCGAGTATTCCGCCGACTCGAACCAGACCGCACCGTCCCCCGAAGCCTTTGAGTTTTTCTGTTCAACTCGTTCGAGTTCGAGATACAAAGGGTTGGGAACATGGTAATACTTGCCGACCGGCTGATGTTTTTCGTCAATCGGAATGAAGACGCGATAGATTGTTTCGTTCGTGGTAGTGCCGTTCGCCGACGGGGCGTCGTCGGCTACCGCACTATTCATCAGAATCGAGGCCAGCGATGCAAAAGTAAAGATCGTCGTGATTATGGCTGACAATCGCGATGCCGATTGGCCATGCGTTCGTTCGGCGGTTGTCGAAAGGGTGAATTTCCGCGACCAACGGAACGTTTGTCCCACGACAAGTCCCCAAAATGCGGCGGTGAAAAACGGTGCGAACATCGCCGGTGCGAGTATCGCTCCCGCGATGACGAACAGGCCGATGCCCACTCGCGTTCGCGGAAAGTCACGGCGCAGAGCCATGCTCGCCGCAGCGATCAAGATCAAAAGTGACCAGCCAATCACTTGCCGAGCATGACGGTGAATAATCCATATCGTCGAAACTCCACCTGTGTCGTTGGCAGTCACAGAAAACGGATGCCAACCAAAACCGTCGGGAGTTCTCTCCGCCGAACCCTCCGATTTGAAATCAGGCTGCGGCCCTTGGTCCGCGAGGTCTGGCCAAATATCTGACGGAACACAGTCCTGTTGGTGTCCGGATTGGGAAAAGCCTGGCGTGAGGAATGGTGCAATCATTTTATCATCTGGCAGCTCCGCCAAAAGCGAACTCGACGATCCTGACGACCTCAGGGCGACCGCGCCGGGAAGTCGGGCGATTGCCTGATCCTGAAAATAGGCTGCTTCTCGCGCAGAGGTCAGAACAACCACGTTGTCACTCACCAGCAAGACCAACTGTCACGCGGACAAACTGGCCAAGGCACAATCGAGCGGATCCTCCAAAGCAGGCACCGTCAACGGCGAGTTAGGACGGAGGGCTGAACACTCCAACGCCGAAACGTCCATCAACAATTGCCGCGCTGGCCGTTCAGCTCCCAACGATTTCGCAAATTGGTCGATGGCCGTCTGCCAATCGGCCGGACGATCACTGTCAGAAATCACGCGGCCCCACACCATGAGTGCGGAACGGGCCGACCGCGCCGCAGCACCATCGCCGGTGAGCGACGCTGCCACTTGTTCCCAACCCCTGCGAGACCACGGCTCCATTCGGTCCTCCAGTTCGGCGCGACCAACCGGACCGAATAGTCGTTGACTCCAGGTGAGTTGCGTGCAAGTTTCGTCCGGTAAAGTAGGAACCCAACCTTCATGCGATGTCGGCAACCAAGCCGTAATACGTTCCGATAAAACCGGCAAATTCACCTGTGGCAATTCCGGCGAAACATGCCGCACAAACCACCCCGACGATTCCTTGCGAGCAAATTCCAGCACCACCGAGATATAGCGATGGTCGGTGGGCAAAGTCACTTCGAGTGATCGGTTCGGACCCGCCGTGTTCACTTCTTGACGTTGTTTTCCAAGCGATAACTGAATCATTCGAACATCACCCGGGAGTGTGATGTTGAGTTTTGCACTTCCGCGATTCTCAACCCAATAGACGTGTCGGTGTCGCTCTTCTCCGTTGGGGGCGAACTGCACATCGGCCCGATGGGACCAAATCCAGGCCGCCGAAATATCAAGGGAAGCGTCTCCTTGCGCCAATTTACGATGGGATTCAATCACGAGCGGCGGATTGGCCGCTTGGGCGTCGGTTGCCGGATCGAAGCGAAAGGAATAGGTATCACGCTCGTTGGAAATTTTCGCCCTTTGGATGGATTGCAGCTTTAATCGGCGGTTGTCGAGCCATAAGCCCGATTCGGAAAACGACTCGACCGTCACAACGCCCGTTTGTGTTTCCGCCTGCGACACGCTTGGCAGAATAATCGGCGTTCGCGCCGACATAGGACGCGAACCAATTGCCCGCAACATGAACGGCTTGGTTCGCTCGCCAGGGAGTTTGATTTCCCAGATTTCCCCTTCGACACCTAAATTCGCCGCCCGCAGTTCGTCGGGCGACAATTTGTGTGCGGCGACGCTTGCGGACTCCTCGCCGACGACCTGCCACGATAAACCGTTCGGATAGGTTCCGCTAAAATCGACTCGCAAAGTCTCGACAGAACTTCCCTTCGGCGTGATCTGTAATTGCTGAGATTCACGCAGTTCTTGATCTCGTGATTCGACGGTCGTTTCGACTCGCACGTCGAAGCGGGCGGCATGCGGAACCAACTCTAATCCAAACGCGGGAACACCGCGTGGTTCGCGAAACACGATCCCGCTCGGTTTCGCATAAAAGAGTGCCGCTTCTTCCACCGTCAGTTTTTGCGAATCAAGTCGCACCAGCTCGTCCGCGTCGCTGAGATGAAATTGAAACGAACCGACGGCACGAAGTTCCCAAACACGATTCACCAGTCGTGCGTCGGGCCAGCGAAACATTTCCAGGTCGTTGCGATGCAACTTTTCACCGAGCGGCCCGCGCCGCCGCCGTCCTTCCATCGTCAGTTTCAAAGGCCGATTGGGCCGCAGCCCCTGCTTCAACCGAATTCGCAGCGTTCGCCAAGCCGCAGCATTGTCGTCGAGTGACCAATCGTCGATTCCACCCGGCGGTATAGTGTCCAATGAGTCGACAATCCAATCGCGGGAAATATCGGGGGTCAATTCAAACCGCTCGGAGTGCGACGTGCGCAGTTCTAGCAACGAGTGTGCGGCAACCTCTTGGCCGGAAAATAACAAACTCGTTCCCCTCGAGTATTGAAGATCGTCGGCACGACGGGCGACCGCGATTTCACAATCGGCGTCGGGTGAATAAAACTGAATATCGAGCGACTCCCCAGCGGCGGGTGCCGACAAAACACCCGCTTTGATTTGCCGCCCGCCGTTGATTTTCAAATGTTCAAGTTGCAACGGTTCCGGCACGACGAGTGTGGTCGAGGCTCCTTGCCAAAAGACTCCTTCAACCCGTATGCGAGGTAAGCGAAACCGTTCCTTCGCCAGTGGCATGATGGCGACAATTTCGACCCAACGATTCACACCATGCAGCGGCCGCTCGGCAAATTGCAACTCGATCTTCGTCTCTTGAGAAGTTGATTTCACAACGGTCCAAGGAAGTCTTTGATCGCCGTACTGAACCGCCAGTATCCGCAACGGAGCAGGCACGGCTACGACGAGTGAATTCAACGGGTCGCGATGGACATCGAGTTTTAGCCGCGTCGTCAGTTCCATACCCCGCTCGGAGACTTCACATACCGATTGCTCTCGCAATAAGGTTAGCGATGTTTTTTTCGCGGCCCGATCACTCGGCATAACC
>JAYUFG010000299.1:0-12720 GCA_043738845.1 Planctomycetaceae bacterium | reverse complement strand
GCCACCACCTCCCGGGAACCCGCCCCCTTGAAAACCGCCACCCGGAAAGCCTCCACCACCCCAGCCTCGTCCGCCGCCGTCCTGTTGACCACTATTATCTCGATTACTGTAATCCCGGCCGCCGCCGAAGCTTCGGCCACCACCGCCAAAACTGCCGCCACCACTGTTATCTGGACCTTGAGCGAAGATCACCGAAGCACCGAAAGTGAGTGACAACGCACAAATGCCGACGAGCTTTTTTCGAGGGAGCGACATAAAATCACCGTGGATTGGTAGGCGAAAACTCGTAATTAAGTATAAACGGTTTGAATTAAAAAGCGAAAGTTTTTCGGGATTGGGCGATCGTTTCAGAGGGAAGAACGGACCGAACCCACACAATTTAACCCAAAGCGGGACCGAATGTTCCGTTTGTCTCTCGAATTTATCCCTGCTTTTATCCCTGTCAAATCCTCGCCAAGAGATCACACTGGCCGTCGATTTCGGCATAAGTCGTTTTTAATAAGCACTTTAGAGTTTTTGCTTGCGACTTTAAACCTTTTTCCGAAACCTTCGTTTTCGGCCGGTGTTGGATAGAGGACGGGAATTTTTTCCCACCAGTCGTGTTGTCGCTGTCGAAATCTCGGTCATTTCCCCCTCTTTTCTCGTTTCAAGGAGTCGCATCTTATGTCTCGTTCACTCACTCGCTGGATTTTGGCCAGCGTCCCAGGTTTGGTCGTAGTTTTCGCGGCGTCGTTCGCGCTGGCCCAGCCGGGTGCTGGCGGGCGGGGCGGCTTCGGTGGTGGCACCGGCGGTTTTGGTGGGTTTGGTGGTGGTGGCAGCGTTTTGACCACGTTGCTCAACGACCAAGTTCAAAAGGAATTGGAAGTTTCCGACGAGCAAAAGGCCTCCTTGACGAAGTTGAATGAAGAATCGCGCGGTCAACGGCCTGATTTTCAGGCCCTGCAAAATCTTTCGGCCGAAGAACGTGCTGACAAGATGAAGGAATTTCAGGCCCAAGCCCTTACTCGTGCGACCGAAACGAACAAGAAAGTCAACGACATTCTCCTTCCTAGCCAACAAGAACGGCTGAAAGAGATCATTGTTCAAACTCGCGGCGTACAAGCGGCTGCCAACAATGAAGACTTGGCGAAGGCCCTCGGTTTGACCGATGAGCAAAAGCAAAAAATTAAGGACATCGCTGCCGAAGACGTCCAAAAGATCATTGAGGAAAAAATCCTCACCGTCCTCACGGCCGATCAAAAGGCCAAACTCGAAAAGATGAAGGCCAAGAAGTTTGAACTTGATCGCACGGCGGCCGGTGCTGGCCGTGGAAATCGTGGCGGGAACAACGCTGCCCCCGGCGCAAACCCCGCTCCAGGCGGAAATAACCGTGGTACACGTGGCAACCGTGGCGGAAATGCTACGCCAGCGGCTCCTCCAGCGACGGAAAAGAAGGATCTGTAAGCCGGGCGTGGACGCTCCGGCTAAGCAAATGCACGGAGCAATGCTCCGGCTAAGCGGATTTGTGTTGAGCTTTTTGCCCGGTTCCCTTGGCTGCATGGTCGAGGGGACCGGGCTTTTGCTATGTTACACCCGTCTTTTGCCGAAAAACCTTTCGTCCTGCCTGAAATTAGGCGTCCCACCTCTCGATTTTTGAGAAATCTTCAAAAACCGCAATTTTGCTGGGGACTTTTGATCCTCCTGCGGTGTTGACTATACTAGAGGGGAAGCCTACCTGACTTCTCCCCGTTCGACCCCACCTCCTGCTCGTCTGCGATGGCCATGGAAGCCGGTGAAATTCTCCTCCGACGCGGTTTATTAAACCAACGGCAATTGGACATGTCCCGTTCCGCACAATCTGACGGTACGCGCCTTGATCAGGTCGCCGTCGATATGGGCTTTCTGTCGGAAGAGTCGGCCTTAAAAGCCCTTGGCTCCGAGGTCGGAATTGATTTCGTCGATTTGCCCGACGCGAAAATTGACACGACCCTCTTGGCGAGCTTTCCGCAAAAGCTGATACACCGCC
Source organism: Planctomycetaceae bacterium (assembly GCA_043738845.1). Classification (GTDB taxonomy): domain Bacteria; phylum Planctomycetota; class Planctomycetia; order Pirellulales; family DASRSE01; genus DASRSE01. The sequence goes on along the minus strand of JAYUFG010000299.1, from coordinate 10,715 downwards.
AGAACATGTTCCCCTTACGGCGGGAAAACGGCTCGTTGATTGTCGCCACGAGCGACCCGTTCGATCTTTATCCACTGGATGAAATTTCCGCCGCGACCGGCCTGTCGGTCATTCCGGTCCTGGCCAGTCGTGCCGAAATCAGCAAGCTGATTAAGCTACATTTGGGCGTCGGGAGCGAAACCATCGGCGACATGATCGCCCAAACATCGGAGAAAGAAAGGATCGAGCTGCTGGAAGAGTTGGAGACCGACGGTTCCGAACTTTCGGAAATGGCCCAAGAGGCCTCGGTCGTGCGACTCGTCAACGAAATTTTGCTGGAAGCCGTCGAGTCCCGTTCAAGCGACGTCCATCTCGAGTCGCAAACATCTGGTTTACGAATCCGTTACCGGATCGACGGCATGTTGCACTCGCAGCCAATTCGTCCGGAAATTACCCGCTTTCAAGCCGCCATTGTCAGCCGTTTGAAGATCATGGCCCGGCTGAACATTGCTGAAAAACGCTTGCCTCAAGACGGCCGTATTAAGCTCAAGGTTTCCGGCCGCGAGGTAGACGTCCGGGTCTCGGTGATTCCGATGATTCATGGCGAGGGGATCGTCATGCGTATCCTCGACAAAGGCCGGATGAAGTTTGAACTTCGCTCGCTCGGCATGGAAGCGGGCCAGTATAAGGTGTTTGAAGAACTCATCCGGATGCCGCACGGGATTATTCTCGTCACCGGTCCGACCGGGTCGGGAAAAACGACGACGCTGTATAGTGCGTTGCTGGAAATTCGAGACGAATCGACCAAGATCATCACGACCGAAGACCCCGTCGAGTATCAATTGGACGGGATCAACCAGATTCAAGTTCACGCGAAAATCGGCTTGAGCTTTGGTGCGTCGCTCCGCAGTATTTTGCGTCACGATCCTGACGTTGTACTGGTCGGCGAAATCCGCGATTTGGAAACGTCCGAGAATGCAATTCAAGCCTCGTTGACGGGCCACTTGGTTTTCAGCACGCTGCATACGAACGACGCCGCCGGTGCCTACACGCGAATGATCGACATGGGCGTCGAGCCATTTCTCGTCGCCAGTACGGTCGAAGCGGTCATGGCCCAACGACTTGTGCGAACCTTGTGCAAAAAATGTAAACAGGCTTATCGTCCGGAACGGGATGTATTGCCTGCTGACTTTCCCATGGACATCTTAAAGGAGCGGGGCGGAGAGTTGTGCCGACCGGTCGGATGTCGTGAATGTCGCAACACGGGTTATTCCGGCCGACATGGTATTTTTGAACTGCTCGTAACTTCCGACCCGATTCGACAATTGGTGCATGATCGTTCAGGTACCTGGGCGATTAAAAACGCCGCCTTGAAAGGTGGAATGCAAACCCTTCGGCAAGACGGCTGGCTCAAGGTCATTTCGGGCAGCACATCGTTGGAGGAAGTCGCGTCCACGACCAAGACAGACACGATTCGTTAAATGACGAATGACTAAATCCGAATGACCAATGATAAAGAAGCAGTGAACAGTGAACAGTGAACAGTGAGCAAAGAATGATGAATGGATACGCTTAAATTCAAACTTGTTGATTGCTGATTGTTCCCTGTTGAATGCTTTCCGTTCTTCGTTTTGCCTTTTGACTTTGCGTTTTCCCCCATGCCTGACTTTGCTTACACCGCACGCGATCTTGCTGGCCTAAAAGTGGCGGGCACCATTTCCGCTGGAAGCCAGCGAGAGGTGCTCGCGCTGTTGACCAAACAGTCGCTCTTTCCGATCGCTGTGCAGGACGACATCCCCAAAGTTACCGCGAGCGGCGTGCGGCGGGTGAAGCCGTTACTTGTCGCCACGATGTTCAGCCAATTGGCCAGTTTGTTGCGAAGCGGAGTACCACTGTTGCGTTCGCTGAACGTACTGCGGGAACAAACGTCTCACTCTGGTTTGAAAGAAGTCTTGACGCAAGTTTGCGAGAGCGTCGAGCAAGGTTCGTCGCTTGCGGAAGGGATGTCAAAGTTCCCCAAAGTCTTCGGCGAAATGTCGATTAGCATGATCCGGGCCGGTGGAGAAGGAGCATTTTTAGAAGATGCTTTGGAGCGGGTATCTGAATTTACAGAAAAACAGCAGGACATGAAAAGCCGCACGCTGGGTGCGATGGCTTATCCGATTTTTCTCGGTGTGTTTGGCACCTTGATTGTCGGCTTCTTGATCATTTTCTTCGTCCCCAAATTTGCAGAGATGTTCGACCGTCTGCGAAAAAAGGGAGAGCTTCCCGCCTTGACCGATTGGCTGCTTGATTTCAGTGAGTTCATGCGGCACTGGTGGTGGTTGGCTGCGATTGCCATTGCAACGCTCGTCGTACTCATAAAAATGCGATTGGAAACGGCCGAGGGAAAACTCCTCCGTGATCGTCTGGCACTCAAACTGCCCATCGTCGGACACATTTTTCAAAGTCTCGCCGTCTCCCGATTTTGCCGCGTGTTGGGAACCTTATTGCACAACGGCGTCCCGATTTTGCGGGCACTGGAAATCAGCAGCGGGGCGACCGGCAACCGCGTTTTGGCCAATGCGATTGATGACGCCGCGACGAATATCTCGGCGGGTCAATCGCTGGCGAAACCGCTCGCAGCCAGTGGTCAGTTTCCACGAAATGTTTGTGAAATGATCAGTGTTGCGGAAGAGTCGAACACGCTCGAAACGGTGTTGACCAACATCTCGGAGGATTTGGATAAACAAACGTGGCGCAAACTTGACTTGGCCGTGCGGCTGCTCGAACCGTTAATGCTCATGATTCTCGCCGGGGTCGTCCTTCTCGTCGCTGTCGCCCTGTTGTTGCCAATTATGAAAATGAGCACGGCGATTTAATTTAATTTCAAAAAACCAACCAAAACACTCAATCACTTTCTCGAAATCCGGAGTCCTTCCAATGTACCACCCTCCCGCTCGTCGCCGCTCTTCTCAACGTCACGCCTTTACGCTAATGGAAGTCTTGCTCGTCTTGGCGATCCTTGTCATTTTGGGGTCACTGGCGGGCGTGATGATTTCCAATGCCCAAAAGCGGGCCAACGTCGATTCCACGAAGGCCCAAATCGCCGCCTTTGAGCAGGTTCTCGATTCATTCAAAATCGCCAACGGCGTTTATCCCGGTTCCTTACAAGATCTGCGACAGAATCCGGGCAACATGCCCCGCTGGGACGGGCCGTATATGGACAAGGACGTCAACGCCGACGCTTGGGGACAACCTTATCGTTATCAAGTTGGTGGCAACGGAGAAACCTACTCCCTCTCTTCCGCAGGTCCAGACGGCGTCGATGGGACCGCTGACGATATTGGTCACTCGCAATAAACAGATGTCATTCACCAATCGCCAACCCTCTATTCTGCGATCCTCACACAGCGATTCCCGACCGGGTTTCACGCTGATGGAGATCATGTTGGTATTAGCGATTTTGGTGGCGATGGGTGCGGTCGCGATGCCCCTCATTTCGGGCATGATGCGCGGGAACAAACTGCGGGCCGCTTCCGATCAAGTTCGTGCGGCCTGGGGCAAGGCCCGCAATTTAGCAATGGAACAAGCAAAGCCTTATCTATTTCGCTTTCAACCCGAAACCGGTTCTTACGTCGTACAACCGTGGTCAGGTGCTGACGCGGAAGCCGTTGCCTCAACCGAAAGAGCCACGTCTTCCGATGCCGAGCCAACAATGTCGGCCGATGGCGCGAACAATAGTGCTGAAAAATCATTGCCCGACAACATCGTCTTTCACTCTGGCGATACCTCGACCGACACCCGTTCGCAAAGTGTGCTTAGCACCGACGACTCGAATCGCGGCGGCAACTTCGGTTCCGTCGCGCCCATTTTATTCTTTGAGGACGGCTCTACGTCGGACGCCCGCGTAATACTCATCAATGATCGCCAACAGGTGATCGTGATGGAACTTCGCGGCTTGAATGGAACGGCCAAGGTCAGTGAGATCAAGAGTATCTCGGAGGTGTCCCAGTGAATAACCTTTGTCATCCAGCTCGAACTATCGGTCGTAAAGTCCGTGGCAATTCACGTCGTGTTGGTCGTTCCGCAGGCTTCACGATCATCGAGATCATTTTGGCACTGTCGATTCTCGCAGGTGGCTTGGCAATTACGAGTGAAATGACGCGCATCGCCCAACAGAACGCCCGCGTGGCCCGCGATTTGACGTACGCACAAATGTTGGGCGAAACGAAGATGAATGAGATTGCCAGTGGCGTCGCGCCGATTGATTCAGAAGGGGGCGTCGCGTTCGGCGCACCCTACGACGGTTGGTCGTATTCGGTCGAGTCGGCCGATGCGGAAGTCGCCGGCTTGCACACCGTTACGGTGACGGTCTACCAAGACCCAGCACCGAAAGTTTGGCCGGTCAATTACAGTCTTGTGCGGTGGGTTGGAGACCCCGCCGCGCCGGTTTCCAGCCCGGACAGTTCGAGTGCTTCATCGTCATCCCAAAATTCCAGTAGTTCGAGCGGCAATAGCTCGAACAGTAGTTCCAGTGGAAATTCTTCACAATCAGGCTCAACCGGAGGAGCCAGCAAATGATGACTTTCAAAAAGAATTTGACACGCAGCGGATTCACGCTGTTTGAAGTGATCCTGGCGTTGTCGCTCGCCGCCGTCGTAATGATGATTCTCGCGACCGTGATTCATGTACAGTTTCGCGTGATCGACTCCGGCCGCACCGGTCTCGACGACGCTCGGCTGGCCCATTCAATTTTGAAAAAAATGGGCGACGATTTGCGCGGCACCGTTCGCTATGAGCCGGTTGATACCGAGGGACTCAAGTGCATTAGCTTGGCAAATTTGACAAACGCCCAAAAGCTGGCGACCGCCGCCGCCGATGCGCTAGCCGCTGCCAGTAGTGCGAGCGGAAGTTCTGGCACCGGCTCCACATCGGGCGGAAGTGGCGGATCATCCTCAGGTGGAGCATCCGGTGCGACAGGTGGAACATCCGGCGGAGCAGGTGGATCATCTGGCGGTACTGGCGGAAGTTCCGGCGGCGGATCATCCTCTGGAAAATCGTCCGGCGGTTCGTCATCCGGTTCTTCCTCGGGCGGCAGCGGTGGAAGTTCAAGCGGTGGAAGTTCAAGCGGTGGAAGCTCCAGTGGGACCGGCTCGTCGGGTTCCACGTCAACTTCGTCCGATTCACAAACCGATACCTCGACCACGCCGCCGCCAGAGCCAGGACTCATTGGCGATGAGACCACTCTCCAAATCGACGTCGCTCGCTTGCCCCGTCTGGACGAATACTCCGGCGAAATGAATCCTGACGGCTCGCTGAAAGCACCCCCCAGCGACGTTCGCACGATTCGATATTATTTAGGACAAGGCCAAGGCAGCCAGTCGGGCGGATTGATGAAGTCAGAAATGCACCGCGCGGCCGCGTTGTACGCTGGCGAAAATGGTGGATCGGCCGACTTCGACAAAAACGCCCGCGTCATCGCACCCGAAGTGACTGGCGTGAAGTTCAGTTACTTCGACGGGACCAGTTGGGCGTCGAGTTGGCCGCCAGCAACCACCGATGACACGCAAACTTCGCCCGGTCTGCCGATGGCCGTGAGTGTTGAATTGGAAATGCCCGCCGGTGCTGGTTCGGGCACCGTTAATGAAAGTGACATGCGAACCTATACGATGCTCGTAAAATTAGAATCAGGCGGACCCGTTGCTCAGGTCACGCCCGCCAGCGATTCGAGTTCCTCGACCGACGCGAGTTCCCAATCCGGTTCAGCGACTCCGACCGATAGTTCCGCCAGCGGTTCGTCGAATGGAACCGGTTCGCAAAATGGACGGGGCGGGGCGGGTAGCCAAAACGGACCGGGCGGCGGAAAAGGTGGCCCAGGCGGTGGCGCTGGAAGCCAAAATGGACCCGGCGGTGGAAAGGGTGGTCCTGGTGGTGGCGGCGCAGGCGGCCCCGGTGGGGCTGGCGGAAAAGGAGGAGCAGGAAGTCAAAATGGAGGTGGAGCGGGCGGTCCCGGAGGCGGGGGCGCAGGTAAAGGTGGTGCTGGCGGGCCAGGTGGCGGAGCCGGTGGTGCTGGCGGCGGAGCCGGTGGTGCTGGCGGCAAAGGCGGGGCAACGGGAGGTACAGGCGGCGCAGCGGGTGGTGGGGCAGGTGGTGCTGGCCCAGGTTCGCAAACGTTCAAAGCTGCCGGTGGCGGTGGAGCGAGTGCTGGCGGGGCGGCCGGTGGTGCAAGCGGCGCAGGTGGAGCGAGCGGAGCATCCCAAACCAGCAAAGGTGGCGGATTAAACTAAGGATCGGCGCAATAAATAATGTCGTCTTTCGCTCGTAGAATATGAAATTATTGAAAAGTTCGACATTCGTAAGTTGTAGGGTTCGCTGTGTGGACCGGGAATTCGCGATTCACCCTGATAATTCCCGTGAAAAAAAGGGGTCGTAAACAAATGGTCCGCACAGCGGACCCTACCGATCGGTCGCAATTGATAAGTCCACAACCTCTCCGCGAAAGCATCCTTTCGTGGAGCGAAAGACGACAATCGTGACAGTTATTGATGTTTCGGTCCTAAGCCAATATTTTTGAGATGAACAGCAACTTCACGACCATGCGAAAAACCATTGTTCCTCGCCGCGATCGCTCTGCGCCGCGCGGAATGGTGCTGATTCTCGTCTTGGTCGTGCTGGCTATTTTGACGATGGGTGTTTTTGCCTTCGGTGATCGAATGCTCGCCGAACGAAATGCCGCTCGCTTGAATGGGCGTCAAACGCAAGCTCGAGCACTCGCAAGTTCGGGCGTCGAGTTGTTGCGGACGTTTTTGGCTCAAGACGCCGCGACACGTCAGGATCAAGGGGGAACGTACAATAACAGCAAACTGTTTCAGGCGCGCTTGATTACTGACAGCGACCTTAAATCAGATCGTGGATATTTCACCGTCATCGCGCCGTTGTTTTCTCAGGACGACAGCGCGAACGGTTTTCGTTACGGACTCGAGGACGAATCGGCTCGGCTCAATCTCAACACGCTCGCCTATCTCGACAAACTTTCGCCCGGCTATGGTCATGGCCTGTTAATGAAATTGCCGGGCATGACCGACGACATTGCCGATGCGATTCTCGATTGGCTCGATCCGGACGATGAGCCACGCGAGTTTGGTGCCGAGAAAGACTATTACTCCGGAATGACGCCCCCCTATGCTCCGAAAAATGGCCCACTCGATTCGGTTGAAGAACTGCTGCTCGTGCGGGGCGTGACGCCGGAACTGCTATTCGGTGACGATGTGAATCGCAACGGCGTCTTAGACGGAAATGAATCACAAGCGGCCAGTGCCATTACCAGTAGCGATGGTGGCGGCGGAGCCGTTCGCGGCTGGTCTGGGTATCTCACACTCAACAGTTACGAATCCAATTTGCAGCCCGACGGCACTCCAAGGATCAACATCAATTCCAAAGACCTGACCCAACTTCAAACCGATTTGAAGCAAGCGGTTGATGGAGGCGTCGCCGATTTTATCATCGCCTATCGACAGTATGGAGCCTACAAAGGGAACCAAGTTGGCACGAGTAATTCTACGATTGATCTCGACCTGACCCAGGCCGCCAAGGCCAGCTTTACCACGGTTCTCGACTTGGTCGATGCCAAAGTTCAATTACGTTCAAGTACGAACCAAACGACCGTCGTGATTTCCTCGCCGATCACGTCCGCAAATGCCAGCACGATGTTGTCCGACATCATGGATAAATTGTCGACCAGCACCGCGACGAAAATACCGGGTCGGATCAATGTCAATCAAGCTCCGCGGGCGATCCTGGTCGGAATCCCCGGCATGACGGAGGAAATCGCTGACGCGATCATTTCCAAACGGACGGCCGAGGTCACCGCCGATCAGCCGGGCCGACGCCACGAAACGTGGCTCCTGGAGGAACAGGTCGTCCCCGACGTCGCCACGATGAAGGCGTTAATCCCCTTCATTAACGGGGGTGGGGACGTTTTTCGGGCACAAATCGTCGGATATTTCGAAGAACAAGGCCCCGCCGCCCGGTTTGAGGTTATCATAGATGCTAGCACGCCAACTCCCCGAATTGTCCTGTGGAGAGACATCACGCATCTGGGACGGGGATATTCCGTCGATGTGCTGGGTACCCAGGCGACCCAATAAAATTTCGTTTCGCAGTGTGTTCCAGTAAAACAGTAGCCCCACTTTAATCATCATGGCTCGATTAGTTGCACTTGAATGGGATGAACGGGAAGCTCGCGTGGCCGTGGCTGCGTCGCGCCGGGGAGAAGTCGTCGTCGAGCAGGCGTTCACGGTCGCTCTGCATCCCGAACGGCCTACGCAGTCGCCCGCCGAAATTGGGGCGAAGCTCGGTGCAGCCCTAAATGCTCGGGGGATTTCCGGCCGGGTGGAGTGTTTGATCGCGGTCGGCCGTTCGAGTATCGAACTACGCAATTTGAGTTTGCCGCCATCGCCCGATGACGAACTTCCTGAGATGGTTCGCTTTCAAGCGATGCGGGAGTTCAACACACTCGGCGACGATTGGCCACTTGACTTTGTTCCCATCGGCGGCAGCGCGACCGAACCGCGCAGCGTGCTTGCGGCGGCGATCTCGCCCGACTTGGTCACACAGATTGAAGCAACCTGTCAGGGAGCGGGCCTCAAACCGCAGCGGCTTATTTTGCGAGCCTGCGCGGCGGCCGCTTTGCTAAACCGCGTGAAGCCAGCGACGACTGAAAAAGTTCGGCTGCTCGTGGACCTCCTCGCAGACGAAGCCGATCTCACGATCCTTGTGAATGAAACGGTCGTCTTTCTCCGTACCGCTCGTCTGCCGGGTGAACCGGGAAGTCCGGAACAGGCTCGCGGCTTGATTGCCGAAACTCGCCGCACGATGGTGGCCTCACAAAACCGGTTGGGTGGCAGCCGCGTCGAGTCGATTTTTCTGTGCGGTGGAGAACAGTCACAGTCGGCCTTGATCGCGCAAATGCGGACGGAACTCGCCTTGCCGGTTGAGTTGTTCCAACCGTTTGCGACCGTTCCTTGTGCGCCCGACTTGCAGCAGAATCTTCCGTCGTTTCCCGGTCGGTTCACACCCTTGTTGGGAATTTTATTAGACGAAGGGTTGGAAACGCCACACTCGCTCGATTTTCTTCATCCTCGCAAAAAGCCAGAGCCGCCCAGCCATCGCAATCAATATATGTGGGCAGGCGGATTGGCGGCGTCGTTGTTGCTGTTGATCGGCGGTTGGCTGTGGTGGAGTTTGGGCAGCCTTGATTCGGAAATTGCCACGACCGAAGCGAAGCTCAAAGACCTCGAACCGGTCATGAAAAAAGCTGACGATTTGAATAAGCGAATGACCGCGCTCGATGGATGGCTGGCGGGCGATATCACTTGGCTCGACGAGATACGGGAACTCTCCACACGATTCCCATCCAGCAAAGAGGCGATGCTTACGAACCTTCTCCTGCTGGGACACAAGTCGGGTGGAGAAATCCAACTCGACGGACTGGTCAAAACGCCGAGTGTCGTTGACCCCTTGGAGCGCGCTTTGCGAAATCCAAAACACAAGGTCGAAACTCGTGGTGGGGACCAAGCGATCAACAGCAAGGCGTATCCTTGGCACTTCAAATCGAATGTGGCGGTCGAAAAATAAGCAGCGAAAAAAGTCATCATGATACAACGTGAAAAAAACTTGGCGATTGGAATCGGCGGCCTGGTCGCAGTGTTCGTGCTGTGGCTCGTCTACAGCAGCATTTCGTCGGCGTTTACATTTCGCCAAACGCAATTGACGGCCCTGCAAAAACAACTCGGCGACAAAGAGGCCAAGAAAAAGCTGGCCATCGAACAGGCAAAACGTCTAAAAATTCTGGAACAGCAGTCGCTCCCTTCCGATTCAAAGGTCGCCCTCTCGTCGTATCAGCATTGGTTGGAAACGATTGCCGAGCAAACCAAATTGAGCAACTGGGGCGTTAAGCCACAGCCGGTGATTTCGACCCGTGATGGTTTTGACAAACTGGCCTTCACCATGACGGCCGATGGCAACCTGGACACGATCACCAAGTTCTTGTACGAGTTTTATCGGGGCGACCATCTGCACAAAATTCACCGGCTGTCGATCAAGGTGCCGGAAAACACCAAAACGACGCTGATGCAATTGCAACTTTCGGTCGAGGCTCTCGCTTTGACCACCGCCAGTCGAGCCGATGCATTAAATCCGGCCACATCAACCCGCTTGGCGGAAAGCGATTTCGCCAAGTACAAAGAGTCGATTGTGGGGAGGAATTTGTTCGCTCCTTATAAGGCACCACCACCGATTGAGAAAAAGATCGTGGTGATAGTTGATCCTCCAACTCCACCGCCTCTCCCACCGGTATTCGATCCGGCTCGCTTTGCCAAGATTACTTCTATCCTCACTTCTGAAACCGAAGCCGAGGTCTGGCTCCTCGTGCAAACGACGGGCAAAACGCTCAAGCTGCACGAAGGAGATACGTTTGAAGTCGGGACGGTGAAGGGTGAGGTCACGCGGATTGAATTTGATCGGATCGAAATCAGTCTCAACGGCGTGAAAAAGACGATCTCGCTGGGAAACAGCCTGATCGATGCTGTCGCTGTCGCACCAACTCTCACCGTAGAACCGACCGTCGCTGTACCGCCGCCGGAAGAATCTGAGTAATTGGTGGTGGTGCCAGATTTTACGACGACAGGTTTTTACTCGTACACGCGGCGTCTCGCCGCGTGAAAAAGCGGCGAGACCCCGCGTGTACAAGTAAG
>JAYUFG010000298.1:0-1797 GCA_043738845.1 Planctomycetaceae bacterium | reverse complement strand
CCGACCCCTTGTGCGTGGCGGTTCCAAAGCAAGTTTAAATCGACAAGCTGGATGGTCGTGTGCCGCTGTTTTCGAGCAGATCGAGAACACCCTCTTGTTCGGGGCCGGTGAGTTCCTGAAAAAAGCCCGCTGACATTGGGCGGTCGATTTCGGTCGGATTACCGAATTTGATTTCAGTCGGATCACCAACGGTGGCAACGGCGGTCCCGTTGTTGTGTTCTTTTTGGTGTGGCCGATGGGCGGAATACCAGGAACTCGTTCCGACCGCGATCAACAATGCCGCCGCACTGGCGACGATGCGACGCAAAGTCCTGCGGTTCGGTTCTGATTCTTGGACTGCAACGTCTTCGTCGATACCTTTCGGCACCGACGTAAGTTTGGCCGGGTAGAGGGCCGACAGACGATCCGCATCGGCTGTTAGTTGCTCGGCAACCATCTGAAGATCGTCGGGAAAATCGGCGTTGTCGCCTGCGTCGGAAAAGAGTCGAGGTTCGAATCGCATGGAAGTATCTCGTCGTTGTTTATCCGTGTTTAGCCCGTTGCTTGCTCGTTGTTCGCCATCGTTATATCGGCGGTGGGATGGAGCGGAATTTGGTCGAGCTCGGTCCCTTCGCCCTGCAACCATTCACGCAGTGTGGAAAGTCCGTTAAAAATCCGCGACTTCACCGTTCCCAGCGGACAATCGAGAATCACCGCGATTTCGTCGTAACTCAAATGCTCGCTGAATCGCAACACGAGCGACTCTCGCTGGCCGTCCGGAAGCCGGGCGACAAAACTCCACAGACCCCGTTTCCACTCGCCCACTTCGAGCGAGGTCTCGGCGGCGGGCGTCGTGCGGGGGTAGTCACCTTCGTTCGCCCAGAGAACTTTGAGCTTGCTTTTCCGCATTCCAAACCGGCGTCGCTCCCGCCGTTCCAGGTTGAGCAGAATTCCGTACAACCAAGTGTAGAAACTGCTGCGGCCTTCAAACCGACTGACGTCACGGGCGACAACTAACAAAGTCTCCTGGGCCAAATCATCAGCATCCCAGGGATTTCCCGTGAGCATGAGAGCCGCACGGTGAATCCTGGGCAAGTACTCCTCGGTCAGCCTTTGAAGTTCGCTGGGGTCCACGAATTTAGAAATGGTTTGGTTGGTTGAACAGGTAGGTCAGGCCACAGGCCTGACCTACGGATTACGGATATGGTTTGCATTCTAGCCAATTCCGAGTGGAACGCCTACAAAATTGACTCTCCAACCGGAATTTGGGGTACAATTGTGTCGCCTGAGAAGGTCGAAAAGTTCAACGGGCGATATGGAAGCTGGGTTACGTGTCGTAACCCGATATTTGACCGTTGGTTAGAGTGTTTTCAAGCGGCTCACATGGAAGGCATTTCGCCTGTTGGTATGAAGTGCCCTACGGTTCCTACAGGGACCGTTTTTTGGTACCTTGCGATGGCAGTTTACAACGAATACGCAGTTTAGTCTGGTTGAATTGGAGTTAATGTGAATATCCTGTTGGCCACCACCGAGGCGGTCCCCTTTGCCAAGACCGGCGGTCTCGCCGACGTGTCGGGTGCCTTGCCCATCGAATTGGCCAAGCTGGGCCACGAAATCACTGTCATTATGCCTGCCTTTCGGCAGGTCTTTCAAGCGGGAATTCCGATCGAACATACGGGTGTCACGTTTGAAATTCCCATCGGCACAAAAACCGTCAAGGGGGCGTTTCTCCGCAGCCGTCTGCCGGGCAGCAATGTGACCGTGATCTTTGTGCAACAGGATCACTACTTTGATCGCGAGCATTTATACACCGCCAAC
>JAYUFG010000297.1:0-1810 GCA_043738845.1 Planctomycetaceae bacterium | reverse complement strand
GTTGAAAATGCAGCAGATCGCCGATGTGGTCAAAGTCCACGTCACGACCGTCAGTCGGGCCGTCGATGAAAAGTGGATGCAAACGCCGCGAGGGTTATTTCCGCTCAAAAAATTCTTTGTCGGCGGAACGATGAGTTCCGACGGAGAAGAGGTCGCCTGGGACGCCGTCCGGCTGAAATTGCAAGAAATCGTCGAGAAGGAAGACAAGCGGGCACCCCTCAGCGACGACGATCTAGTGGTCGCATTGAAGCTCCAAAACATCACGGTCGCCCGCCGCACCGTGACGAAATATCGCAAGTCGATGAACATCCCCAGCTCTCGCCAACGCCGCGACTGGGCGTTGGGCGACGCCCCCTCTGCGAACGGCCTCGCAAATTCCCACGGCGAAACCGCCGAAGTTTCGGCCGAGCTGGAAGACAATCACGAAGGCGAGTGATAGACTGTCGTTGGATTGGGAGTTCCGATCCGCCACGATTATTTCTGAATGGTCCGGCGTACTTTTCTCGCGATTCTATCTATTTTTCTCCCATGAGTTGGCAAGGTCTCAGCGGTCACGATGCAGTGGTTGAACGGTTCCGCACGATGCTCCGTGCCGGACGGCTGGCCAACACGTTTTTATTCGTCGGCCCGGCCGGGATCGGCAAGCGGTCGTTTGCCCTCGGTTTGGCCAAGGGACTCCTCTGCCAAAATTCCGACCCGACGGAACTGAACCCGTGCGAACGCTGTCCTTCGTGTGTGCAGGTTGCGGCGGGGACGCATCCCGATCTACTCCAAGTCGCCAAACCGAAGGACAAAACGGAAATTCCCTTGTCGCTGTTCGTCGGCGATAAAGAACATCGGATGCAAGTCGGTTTCTGTCACGATTTGGGCGTGAAGCCGTTTTTTGGCGGCCGCAAGGTTGGGATCATCAACGACGCCGACCAGATGAACGAAGAGGGAGCGAATTGCCTTCTCAAAACACTGGAAGAACCGCCGCCGAAAAGTGTGATTATTTTAATCGGCACGAGCTTGGCCAAGCAACTGCCAACGATTCGCTCGCGTTCGCAGATTATTCGCTTTCGCCCTCTTGCAGAGGAAACAATTGCCGAGTTGCTCGTCGCACAGGGACATGTGAGCGACCCGGCGGAAGCCCGACGCTTAGCCTCGTTCAGTGAAGGAAGTCTCGAACGGGCGATTGAACTGGCCGATCCCGCCTTGTGGACGTTTCGGCGAGATTTTTTGGCCAAGCTGGCCGAGTCGCCGCTCGACTCTGTCCGGGTTAGCAAGCAAGTGCTGGCCTTCGTTGACGAGGCGGGCAAAGAATCGACCGAGCGCCGCGAGCGAATTCGTTTGGTCGTACGTTATGCAGTCGATTATTATCGCCGCCTGTTGCGGATGATGACCGGCGCGACAATCTCCGACGATCCCGAATTAAATGCCTTCGTGGAACAAGGACTGCGGACATTTCAAGGCGATGAAGAAACGGCGGCCGCCCACCTTGACCGCTGTCTCGACGCCATCAATCACGTGGATCGTAATGCGAATCAACAGACGCTCGTCGAGTGCTGGCTCGATGAACTGGGACCATTTGGTGCGACGGTTGCGAAAGCGTGACACGCTCCCGCTTGTCAGGTACTCCGTACCTGACAAGCGGTGGCGGTCGAACGACCGATTCGAGTCTCTATTCACCCCACATCGTCAGCACCAGTTTCCGCCCACCGCCCCGATTGCGATGCTCGCATAACTGAACTACTACCGGCTGCAAGCCGGTAGGTTCGGGGAAAAATCGTTGCTCGGACTGAAGTCCATCGCTCACGATTTTACAAATTGG
>JAYUFG010000296.1:0-12803 GCA_043738845.1 Planctomycetaceae bacterium | reverse complement strand
AAAAAAAAACGGCCGGATTCGATGCGAATCCGGCCGTTGTGAGATGTTTAGTTCCGACGAGCAACGCTCCTCTGCATTCATCGTTCATCGCTCATCATTTCCTTTACTGCTTCTCGTCCACCTTCTCGCCACCCAACAGTTCATCCAAATTCGCAGCGGGAGCGGACGGGGCCGACGGCTTCGCACCATTTTGACCATCGCCAGCCGATTCCAACAACGGGAAGGAGCGTTCCAACACACGATCCTTTTCGGCCGCCATCGCTTCGAGGGCTTCGCGGCGAATGCGAACTTCCGATTCTTGGAACGTCTTGAAACCGGTACCGGCCGGAATCAAGTGACCCAGGATCACGTTCTCTTTCAAGCCGACCAAATTGTCGACCTTGCCAGCCAAAGCGGCTTCGGTGAGAACCTTGGTCGTTTCTTGGAAGCTGGCCGCCGAGATAAAGCTACTGCTTTGCACAGCCGCCTTAGTGATTCCCAGCAACTGCGTACTGGCCGTCGCGTTTTTCGGCTTAACACCCTTGGCGATTGAACCACCCTGGGCCTCGATCTGGGCGTTGGCCTGTTCGAGCGTATCCTTGGGAACGATCATGCCGGTCGCGAACTCGCTGTCGCCTCGGTCGGTGATCTTCAAACAACCGGCATTCTTTTGATTGACAGCGCGGAACTCGAACTTGTCCATGACGGAGCCAGGGAGCAAACCCGTATCGCCGACGCTTTCGATGCGGACCTTACGGAGCATCTGCGCGACGATGATTTCGATATGTTTGTCGTCGATATCGACGCGCTGGCTGCGATAGACGTTTTGAATTTCGCGAGTCAGGTATTGCTGCACCGCTTCTTCACCGGAGATTCGCAAAATATCGTGCGGCACAAGCGGACCATCGACGAGCGATTCACCCGCCCTTACATAGTCGCCCGCGTGAACTCGCAAATGCTTACCATGCGAGAACAGATGCTCACGTTCGATGCCGCTTTCACTGCGGACGATGATCGTCCGTTTGCCACGGCGTTTTTCGCTCGGCAATTCGACGACGCCATCGATTTCCGCGATCACGGCGGGATCCTTCGGCTTACGAGCTTCAAAAATCTCGGTTACTCGCGGAAGACCGCCCGTGATGTCCTGCGTTCCGGCGACTTCGCGTGGCGTCTTGGCGAGCAAGGTACCGGCGGAGATTTGATCGCCCTCGTTGACTTCGATGTTGGCTCTTTCGGGCAAGTAATAGAAGTCGAGAATTTTTCCGCTCGCGTCTTCGATCACGATCTGAGGATGGAGGTCGCCCTTATATTCCATGATCGTGCGGCGCACGTTGCCGCTGAGATCCTTCTCGAAGCGAACGGTTTCGCCCTCGATCACGTCTTCGTAGCGAACCTTGCCGCCGACTTCGCCCAAGATGGGGATACTATGCGGATCCCATTCGCACAACATTTGGCCCGGCTTGCATTCGTGATTCTCTTCGACACCCAACACGGCACCGGCGGGAATCGTGAACTTTTCCAACTCACGACCCTTCGGATCGAGAATCGTGATTTCGCCGTTACGTGTTAGCACCACCTGTTGACCATGATCGTTGCGGACGACCTTCAGCCGAGTGAACTGAACGATACCACCCTTCTTCGCCTTGATTTCCTTATCTTCGAGCGTCCGTTGACCGGTACCGCCGATGTGGAAGGTACGCATTGTCAACTGCGTGCCTGGCTCGCCGATACTTTGGGCACCGATGATCCCGACCGCCATGCCTTCTTCAACCATGCTGCCCGTGGACAAGTCCATTCCGTAACAGCAGCGGCAGATGCCGAGGGTCGCATCGCAGGTCATCGGACTACGAACTTGGATTTTTTCCAAGCCCATCTCTTCGATCCGACGAGCAATGTCGCGGGTAATCATTTGGCTTTCGTGGACGACGACTTCATCCGTGATCGGATTGACAATCGACGTGCGGCTCACCCGACCGCGGATCGAGTCGGCCAAGCTGACCTCGACTTTTTCACCGCGATAAATGACTCCCTTAGTGATTCCCTGTGTCGTGCCGCAATCATGCTGCGTGACGACGACATTTTGGGCCACGTCGGCCAGCTTACGAGTGAGGTAACCCGAATCGGCCGTTTTAAGAGCCGTATCGGCCAAACCCTTTCGGGCACCGTGCGTCGAACTAAAATACTCGAGGACGGTCAGACCTTCGCGGAAATTCGCCTTAATTGGCGTTTCGATAATTTTACCGGACGGCTTGGCCATCAAACCACGCATACCGGCCAACTGTCGAATTTGCTCGACACCGCCTCGGGCACCGGAGTGGGCCATGAGGAAGATCGGATTCACGTAACCCGAGGTCCGGGTGTCGCTTTCCAGAGCGGTCATCATTTCCTTTGTGATCTGTTCGCGAGCGTGCGTCCAGATGTCGAGGATCTGATTGTACCGTTCCATGTCGGTAATGATCCCGCGTTGATAATTCTTGTTCTTCTTCATCACTTCTTTTTCGGCGTCGCCGATGATGCGGCCCTTACTCGACGGCGTGATAAGATCATCCGTCGCGAACGACAATCCGCTGAGCGTGCTTTGGCGGAAACCGCACTTGTTCATGTCATCGAGCAAGTCGATCGTGTGGCGACGGCCCATCAAAGCGTAACAGTCCGAAATAACTTTCGCCAATTCGCTGGAACGCATTGGGATGTTGTAGAACAACATCTTATCGGGCAAAACGGCGTTGAACACCACGCGACCGACTGTCGTATCGATGATCGCGCCCGGTTTGTTCGGGACGTCCGTATCTGATTTCAAGCAACGACCGACAGGCAGTCGGACCTTGATCCGGGCGTGCGTTGCGACCTTTCCCAACGAATAAGCCAATTGGACTTCGTCCATCGACGAGAAGGTCATCCCTTGGCCCTTTTGGTCCGGCAGGGACATCGTCAAATAGTAGCAACCCATGACGACGTCCTGCGAAGGACTAATAATCGGGTGGCCATTGGCGGGACTGAAAATGTTATTCGTGGACATCATCAGCGTGTGGGCTTCGACCTGGGCCTCGATCGACAGCGGCAAATGGACCGCCATTTGGTCACCGTCGAAGTCGGCGTTAAAGCCTTTGCACACCAAAGGATGCAGCTTGATCGCATTCCCTTCGACCAGCACCGGCTCAAATGCTTGAATGCCCATCCGGTGGAGCGTCGGGGCACGATTCAACAATACGGGATGGTTGCGAATCACCTCTTCGAGGATATCCCATACTTCTTCGTCCTTCCGCTCAAGCATCTTCTTCGCGCTCTTGATCGTGTCGGCATGACCTAACTCGCGGAGGCGGCGAATGATGAACGGCTGAAACAATTCCAAGGCAATTTTCTTCGGCAGTCCGCATTGATGCAGACGCAAGGCTGGACCGACGACGATCACCGACCGGGCCGAGTAATCGACTCGCTTGCCCAACAGGTTTTCACGGAACCGACCCTGCTTGCCCTTAATCATGTCGGTCAGCGACTTGAGAGGCCGATTGCTCGAGCCGAGCACCGGTCGCTTGCAACGATTGTTGTCGAACAGCGCATCGACCGATTGTTGCAACATCCGCTTCTCGTTGCGAATGATGACTTCCGGCGCGTTAAGATCGACCAGCTTTTTCAAGCGGTTGTTGCGGTTGATGATCCGGCGATACAGATCGTTCAGATCGCTCGTCGCAAAATTGCCTGAGTCGAGCAACACCAACGGACGCAAGTCCGGCGGAATAACCGGGATGACATCGAGAACCATCCACTCGGGCTTGTTGTCGCTGTCGCGAATGCTCTCGACGATCTTGAGCCGGTTGATCAGGTCTTTTTTCTTTTGCTTGGAATTGGTCGTGGCCAGTTCTTCACGCAGTTGAATCGACAGTGACACCAGGTCCAATTCGCCCAGCAGCTTACGGACCGCTTCGGCACCCATCTCAGCGTCGAAGGTTCCTTCGCCCAACTCTTCGCGAGCCTTGCGATATTCTTCTTCGGTGAGGAGTTGTTGTTTTTTGAGCGGGGTGTCGCCGGGCCTCGTGACAACGTAATCCTGAAAATAGATGACCTTTTCCAGGCTGCTCGTTTTCATGTCGAGCAGATTGCCCAGCCGGCTGGGCATGGCTTTGAAGAACCAAATGTGAACGACCGGCGCGGCCAATTCGATATGGCCCATCCGCTTGCGACGGACACGACTGTGGGTGACCTTAACGCCGCAGCGGTCGCAGATCATCCCTTTGTACTTCATGCCGCGGTACTTGCCGCAGGCACATTCCCAATCTTTTTCGGGGCCAAAAATCCGTTCGCAAAACAAACCGTCTTTTTCAGGACGATAGGTGCGATAGTTGATCGTCTCGGGCTTCTTCACCTCGCCGAACGACCAGCTACGAATATCGTGCGGGCGCGCGAGGCTGATCTTCACCGAAGTATAGTCGTTAATGCGGTCGTAAGTGGTTTCGCCGGTACTCATAATGTGCTCCTTATTTCGAGCATGGAACGCAATCAGGATTGTGTTCGGGGATCAAGCAAATCTCGGTATTTTTTTGAACAGGAAACGGATAAATGTATCCGTCAACGCATATTTTCAATCGACAATTGGGAAACTCACGAACCTACGCCGTTGCATACATCAAGCACTCGCGAATATCGGGTTCCCCTAGGTCAGGAAAATTGGCGAGAAGGTCAGCGTTCGTTATTCCTTCCGCAACCCGCTAACGCACGGTTCACCGTTCAGTTGTTTGGGACGCACGGTGATTCGAGTAAAGGGCATAATGGTATTTCGGATTACACCCGGCGTTTTTCCAACTGCATATTTAACGCCAAGCCGCGAATTTCGTTCGTCAACACGTCAAAGCTGGCAGGAGTTCCGGCCTCGAGCGTGTTCTCGCCCTTGACCATCGACTCGTAAATTTTCGTCCGCCCCTCGACGTCGTCGCTCTTGACCGTCAGCAATTCTTGCAGGATGTAAGCCGCCCCATAGGCCTCGAGTGCCCAGACTTCCATTTCCCCAAATCGCTGACCACCAAACCGGGCCTTGCCACCCAGCGGCTGTTGAGTAATGAGGGAGTATGGTCCCGTCGAGCGGGCATGAACCTTGTCATCGACCAAGTGATGCAGCTTCAACATATAGATGTAGCCAACCGTCGTTTCCTGCTCCATCAACTCGCCGGTCCGTCCATCATGCAAGCGCAACTTGCCGTGTCGCGGCAAACCCGCCGCCTCCAGGGCGTCGTTGATCGATTCTTCCGAAGCCCCGTCAAAGACGGGCGTTACGGCTTGGAAGCCGAGCAACGCGCCCGCCCAACCAAGATGCGTTTCGAGAATCTGACCGACGTTCATACGACTGGGCACGCCCAGCGGATTGAGCAAAATCTGGATCGGTGTTCCATCTGGCAGGAACGGCATATCTTCCTTCGGATTGACCTTCGCGATAACACCTTTGTTTCCGTGCCGACCGGCCATTTTATCGCCGACCGAAATCACCCGTTTCGCGGCAACGTAAACCTTGACCATTTGCAACACACCGCTCCGCAACTCATCCCCCCGCTTCATGGAGTTCAGCTTGCGATCACGGTCGTCAATGGCCTGTTCGACCGAGGGCCACATTTGTTTGTAAGTCTTTTCGACGTCCGCCTTCCGTTGGGGGCTGCGGATTTCGATGTTCTCAAGTTTGAAGCGCGCCGCCTGTTCGACGACGTACTTGTGTTCTTGATCGCGAAAGACGTTTTGACCTTCTTCGTCCTTAACTTCGCGCTCCAAGATTTTCTCGATCTCGCGGATCATCTCACCGAACGTGCTGGCAATATGGGCGTTGCCCAACGTTTCCGCATCCTTCAGTTCTTTTTCGAACTTCTTTCGTTCGTCCTCGTTCAAACTCATCCGGCGGGAGAACTTTTGCGTGTCGATCACGATCCCTTCGATCCCGGAGGGGACTTCGAGCGAATCGTTCTTGACATCTTCACCGGCGCGACCGAAAATCGCGTGCAGCAATTTTTCTTCCGGGGTCAGTTCGGTTTTGCTCTTGGGCGAAACCTTGCCAACCAGGATGTCGCCGGGGCGGACGAACGTCCCGATCCGCACGATGCCACTCTCATCCAAATTACGGAGAGCTTTTTCACTGACGTTCGGAATGTCGCGAGTGAATTCTTCGCGGCCCAACTTGGTCTCGCGAATTTCGATGTCGAACTCTTCAATATGAATCGAAGTGTATGTATCGTCCTGCACGAGTTCTTCACTAATAATGATGGCGTCCTCAAAGTTGAAACCATCCCACGCCATGAACCCGACCAGCACGTTTCGACCGAGGGCCAATTCACCCTGGAAAGTCGCCGCACCGTCCGCCAGGATGTCACCCTTTTCGACCTTTTGGCCAACCGAGACAATCGGTTTTTGATTTTGGCACGTCCGCTCGTTCAAGCCGACGAACTTCCGCAATTTATGAACTTCCGAACCAATCTCGATCCGGTCCGCGTCCACATACGAGACGGTTCCCTTACGATTCGCACAAACGACCAATCCGGAATTGCGGGCAACGTCCTTTTCCATGCCCGTCGCCACGATCGGCGGCTCTGTCACCAATAATGGCACCGCTTGCCGCTGCATGTTGGAACCCATCAACGCGCGATTCGCGTCGTCATGTTCCAAAAAGGGAATCAACCCGGCCGAGACACCGACCATTTGGCTCGGTGCCACGTCGATGTACTGAATTTTTTCGGCGGGTACCAGCGTAAAGTCGGCCCGATAACGGGCGATGATATTGTCACCCTGAATATGCCCATTCACCACCGGCGCGTCGGCCGGTGCGAGATAAGCTTCGGACTCTTGATCGGCCCGCAACCAGACAACATCGTCGGTCAATTTTCCCTTGTGAATTTTGCGATACGGCGTCACGAGGAAACCGTACTCGTCCACCTTCGAGAAAATCCCCAAGCTGCTGATCAAACCGATGTTCGTACCTTCGGGCGTTTCAATCGGACAGATTCGGCCGTAGTGCGAAATGTGGACGTCGCGGACTTCAAAGCCCGCCCGTTTACGATTCAAACCGCCCGGACCTAACGCCGACAACCGCCGTTCGTGCGTGAGCATCGACAGGGGATTGGTTTGGTCGACTACCTGCGACAATTCGCCCCGGCCGAAGAAATACTCGATCGCCGCCGAAATGCTTTTGGGATTGATCAAACTGCGCGGCGTCATGTCCTCCAGGTCTTTCAAACTCATCCGTTCTTGCACGGTACGGCGGAGCTTAAGAAAGCCTTTGCGCAATTCGTCACAGGCTAACTCGTCAATCGTTCGCAGTCGACGATTGCCCAAGTGGTCGATGTCATCGACTTCTACCGATGGATCACTGTCGTACAGCTTCAAGAGATACTTGATCGAATTGATCAAGTCCTCGGGACGCAACGTCATTTCCGTTTCCGGCGTGTCGAGACCCAATTTACGATTGATGCGGAAGCGACCAACGCGACCGAGACGATAACGGTTCGTGTCGAAGAATTTTTCATGAAACAGCGCGCGGGCTTTTTCCAACTGCGGCGGATTTCCCGGCCGCAAGCGTTGATAAATTCGCAACAACGCCTCTTCATGACTGTGCGTGTTGTCTTCGGCCAGGCTGTTGAGCACGAGCGGAAACTTGACGTCCGCCATGACTTCGACCGATGACAAGCCCGAAGTGCAGATCGTTTCCGCGACGTTCTTGCTGATCTTGTGGCCCGACTCGATGATAATTTCGCCCGCCTTTTCACTCTTCGGCGGATAGACAATATCCTCGACAGCGATTTTGCCTTCGATCTTGGCCACACTGCGGCCATCGACGACCTTTTCGACCGAGGTATCGTAAAAGACCCGCAATAAATCGGAGTCTTGGCTATACTTCGGCGACATTGCACGGAGCAACGTCACGGCCGAGAACTTACCGCTTTGGTCGATGCGAACGACCAGCGTGTCCTTTTTGCTGACGTTCAGTTCGATCCAGCTTCCCCGTTCGGGAATAATGCGGCACGAGAAATTGCGGCGATCACTCGTGGTTTCTTGGTCGCTAACAAAGTCGACGCCGGGGCTGCGATGCAACTGACTCACGACGACCCGCTCGGCACCATTGATGATGAACTCACCGCCCCCCATCATGATTGGCATGTCGCCGAGATAGACTTCTTCCTCAACTGGTTCTTCTTTATTGAGACGCAGCCAGACGCGGAACGGACGTCCGTAAGTCAGGCGCAACTGACGGCATTCTTCCGGTTCGTAGCGGGGCTTTCCCAACTCGTACCGGACGTACTCCAGCTTGAGCGTCTTGTCGTAGCTCTCGATTGGGAAAATTTCGCGCAGCACCCCTTCAATCCCGTGGTCTTTACGCTTGCCCTGCGCAACTTCATGCTGCAAGAACGCATCGTAAAAACGGGTCTGAATTTCGGTGAGTTCCGGAATTTCGTGAATCACCCGATTACTGCCGAAACGCCGAATTTCCTTCGGACGGAGACGTCGCTGGGCCGAGGTCGCCATAAAGGATCGAACTCCTTATCTAAATAGAATCCAAACGGGACAAATCACAACACGCAAAAAAGACCGCTCCCTGTTTCCCGTTCCGGGCGGGCGGAATCCAGGAAAGGGCGATCATTCTGCAACGTCGCAAG
Organism: Planctomycetaceae bacterium; assembly: GCA_043738845.1. Taxonomy (GTDB): domain Bacteria; phylum Planctomycetota; class Planctomycetia; order Pirellulales; family DASRSE01; genus DASRSE01. The sequence continues at coordinate 4,200 of JAYUFG010000296.1, read as the reverse complement.
ACACCACACGTTCAGGGAATGCTACGAAAAAATACGGACCGTCCACTTGCCAGTAGTACACTCACTCCAGCAAGTTTTCGACATGCGGTGCGAAAATCAAAAACGCATTGAGGAAAACATCGGCTAAACCAACCGACTAACGTCGGCTCAATCAATGGTCGGGCCAATCCAGCAACACTTATTCAATTCTCGCTTTTCATCCTGAGTTGCGTTGACGTTAGTTCGGAATGATCGCTCATCCTCGAAACAACATCGCCACAACCGACGGTTGACAATTAAATCGCGATTCTCGCCATCGGTACCCGATGGCGAGAACGCGAACGACATGCGTGTCGAGGGCCAAAGGGCGACTACTTAATCGCGACCTTCGCGCCCGAACCTTCCAATTCCTTCTTGAGCTTTTCCGCGTCTTCTTTCGAGATACCTTCCTTGATCTTGCTGGGAACGCCCTCGACCATGTCCTTGGCTTCTTTCAAGCCCAGACCCGTCGCGGCACGCACCACCTTGATGACGCCAATCTTGTTCTCGCCGAAGCCTTCCAAGATCACGTCGAATTCCGTCTTGACTTCCGGCGCAGTAACGACAGCCGGACCGACGGCCGCCATCATCATGCCGCCCCCGGCGGCGGCCTTAATGCCGTGGACTTCTTCCAAGTAGTCACTCAACTCCTTGGCATCCTTCAAGGTCAATTTCACAATCGAGTCGCCAAGGGCTTTCGCGCTGGCGGAAAATTCACGGGTAGCTTCAGCAGTGGCCATCGTGATCCAACTTCCTTTCTCAATGAGCGTCTGCGGATTCTATTTACCGCAATGACGCAGGGTCGAAACAGTTATTTTTTGAACAAATTTTTGGAACGCTTACAAGCGAACCAAATATCTTAAATCGTCAGGCGAACCCGACCGTTGAACTAGAGCTTAAATCCAATTAACCAGCGGGCGGTGCTTCCGTAGCGGGAGCATCCCCCACCGGTGCCCCTTCTGAAACCGCCATTTCCGCAGCAGCCGCTTCCGGTGGTGCGGCCTTTTCCAGGTCTTCAATCCGTTGCTTAAGCTGACCAACCAGCGTGCCGCCGATGCCAATCAATTGGCCCGCCAGCTTCGAACCCGGTGACAGGATTTGACCCACCAACAGGCTAAGTTGTTCCTGCCGAGTTGGCCATTTGGCGACTCCCTTGGCTTCCTCAGCCGATAGTTTGGCTCCATCCAGAACACCACCCTTGGTCTCAACCTTGGCGTAGTGCTTGGCCTCGGTGATGCGGACGACCTCTTTGGCCAGCGAGACAATGTCTTCGCCGCCCCACAAGATCGCCAGCGAGCCTGCGACGGTCGTAAACGCATTGGCCAGCGGGGTTCCTTCGGTCGCCCTCCGAGCCATGCTGTTTTTGACCACCATCAGGCGGATATTCTTCTTGGCCAATTCATTGCGCAACTTGGTAGTGTTGCCTGAATTAAGGCCGACGACATTGAGCAACAACGCATCATTGACGCCCGTCAACTTTTTGCGCAGGTGGCTCGTGATTTGATCTTTGACGAATTTACTCATGACCGTGTTCTACTATTTTGGTTTCGACTGGTACTATCGCTTAGGTACGCAAATGCAATCCGGGACTCATGGTCGCGCTGATCGCGATTTTCTTCATGTACTGACCCTTCACCGTGTGTGGCTTGAGCGTTTCAATGAGGTGAATGAAGGCCTTGATATTGTCCGTCAACTTCTGCGCGTCGAAACTGATCTTGCCAACAATGGCATGAACATTTCCGCCCGCATCGGTGCGAAACTCGACCTTACCCGCCTTGTACTCGCGAACCGTGCGGCCAATTTCCGGCGTTACCGTTCCAGCCCGCGGCGAGGGCATCAAACCCCGGGGACCAAGGACTTTTCCCAACGGACCGACCAAACCCATCATGTCGGGAGCTGCGATGCAAGCGTCGAAATCGGTCCATCCATCTTTGATTTTTTTGGCCAGGTCTTCGGCACCAATTTCATCGGCACCAGCCTGCTTGGCTTGTTCGGCCAGGTCTCCCTTGGCAAATACGACGACCCGCTTAGCCTTGCCAATTCCATGCGGCAACACAATCGAACCGCGAACGATTTGATCGGCCTGTTTTGGATCGACACCCAAGTGAAACACGATATCGACCGTTTGGTCGAACTTCGTCGTTCCGAACGTCTTCAAGACCGTGATGGCCTCGTCCACAGTGTAGACCTTGCCTTCGGGAGCTTTGGCCCGCAGGACTTTCATACGTTTGGTTGCTAGTGCCATGTGCTTTACTTTAACAATTGGAAATTTGTATTAGCCTTCGACGACCAAGCCCATGCTGCGTGCGGTCCCTTCGACCATCCGCTTGGCATGTTCCATATCGCGGGCATTGAGGTCCGCCATTTTGAGCTTCACGACTTTTTCGATATCCGCCTGAGTGACTTTGCCAACTTTGTCCTTGTTCGGAACGCCGGAACCTTTGGCGATGCCTGCCGCTTGCTTTAACAGAGCGGCCGCCGGAGGACTCTTGGTGGCGAAGTCAAACGTCCGATCATTGTAAACATTGACGACAACCGGGATCGGCATTCCATTCGCTTCGCGAGTTCGTTCGTTGAACTGCTGCACAAACTGGCCCAGGTTGATACCATATTTGCCGAGCGACGTCCCGACTGGCGGGGCCGGAGTGGCTTGCCCACCAGGGACTTGAAATTTCACCGTTCCAACAAGTTGCTTAGCCATAATTCTTCAGTGGGTTGTTATACAATTCGTATTCTTAGGATCGAAAGCCAGGTATCACGGAAAGTCCGTACTCGGACAAAACTACACCGCTTCGACCTGCCAATGTTCCAATTCGACCGGCGTGGAACGACCAAAGATATTGATCATCACGGTCACGCGACCGTTCGCCTCGTCGATTTCGTCCACATCCCCTTCAAAGTTTTCGAAGGTTCCTTCTTTGATTTTGACTCGGTCGCCCTTGTTGAACTTGATTTTCATCTTCGGCTGTTCAGCCGTCTCTTCCACTTGCGTGGACATGATCTTAGCAATGTCGGAGGCCGCCATCGGCGTGGGCCGACCGATCCGTCCGGTGAAGTCGCCGATTCCTGGCGTCTCCCGCACGACAAACCACGTGTCGTCATTGATCTCCATGTTGACGACCAAGTAGCCAGGGTAGAGCTTTCGCTTCACAACTTTTTTCTTGCCACCCTTAAACTCTGTCACCGTTTCGGTCGGGACAATAATATCACCGAAGTAACGGTCCAAGCCCGCAATCGCCACGCGACGCTGCAAACCTTCTTTGATCGACTCTTCACGATTGCTTTGGATTTTGAGGATGTACCACTTACGATCGATCTCTTCCGGCCCTTGGACATCTTCCGAAATCGGCTTGACGTCACCCTCTTCTTCTTCGATCTCGGGTTCAACAACTTCTGGTTCTACGGCGGCAGGTTTCTCAACCGAATCGGCGACGGGAGGATGATTGTGTGCGTGCGAATCGGCTGGAGCAGGATGTGTTTCGGATGCGTGCGCACTCGCATCAGGCAACCCATGCGTACTCGCATCAGGCAAACCCTGCTCGGCGGATTGTTGCGAACCGTCGCTCACGTCTTCACCTTAGCCGTTGCCGGACATCCCATGAATTCCCAGGAGCTTGGTCAATACCAAACCCCAAAACAGATCGTACGCCACCAACACCATCGCCAGCCCGAAAATTACAATCATCACCACAATCGTGCTGCGAACAAGTTCTTTTCGCGACGGCCAAGAGACCTTATACATTTCCGCTTCGACCGAAATCAAAAAATCGGCGAAGCGGTGCAGGTTAACCAAACGAAACGCAAACCAAGCCCCAAAAATGGCAATCGCCGTCGGAACGAACGTGTGCCAAATTTCGTTTTCGGTAAGCCAATGCCGACTAAGCGACCAGGCGGCCAGCAAAAACGTGATCAAGATTGCCGCGAACGTAATCTGCCGCGCAATCCGACCCTGGGTCCGCTTGTATATTCCCCACTGCAACATCTCTCGAAAGAGGCTGCTCGCGGCTTCTTTTTCATTCGCCATCAGTCGTCCTTCACAGTCCTTGTAACACTGGCCTTTGAAATCCTGACTTCCACTAATCAGCCAACGCATAAACATCGGGGGCTTACGCCCTCCGACTCGCCACCCATAAATTGCTTAGCTAGTAGAGGCGGCGAAGAAACAATTCCGTCCTTCGCCAG
>JAYUFG010000295.1:0-4837 GCA_043738845.1 Planctomycetaceae bacterium | reverse complement strand
TGAAATCCGAACAGTCTTCACCCTTGCCGACAATTCGCCAAGAGGACTTAAATTCCAGACATCCTGGTTCGAACATCAATGCCTTGTCTGCTTTGGCAATACCATCGGGCTTGGTAAGTTTATTCCTTTTCACGAAGGCAACAAATGCGTCGTTCATGTGGAGGCCGTAATACACCGCACGCCCATTTTGATCGACCACGACCCCGTCTGAAACTGCCTGAAAGACCGTCGTTACGTCAATTCCTTGTTTAGATTTCAGCATACGCGGCGAGAGAACTAGGTCGTTTACATCGCGCCTTTTGGGGAACGCGATACTCGCATACGATCCAAACACTTCTTCGGGCGTGGCGAACTTGAGGAAACGCGGATCCGATCCGCCCTTCTCCACCTCGGTGGCGAAAAGGAAACTCTGCCAAGCAAATCGGTAAAAGTCGCAGTCATTATCCGAATTGAGATCGGTTGTATAAGACGCTTCCTTCGTTCCGGCAGACTGAAACCATTCGTTTGGCGCGACGCATCCCACCACCTCCTCACCGGGTGGGTTCGGATTCTTGTTGTTTCCCGGAGGTTGAGTGGCAGCAAAACTTGAAAACAAAACAAAACATAGAGCGGCGAAGGGGATCAACAGCCAAACGCGTCTCATAGTAGACTCCATCGTGAACTAGGGAAGTACGAACCGAACGGTCGTTGATGCCGAAGCGTGCCGAACCGGTTATAAAGACCAAACTCCAAAATGATCGCTTTCTTCGCGATGACGAGTCCGCCACTTTGCGCTGGTTTGGGCATCACTTGTTAGAACGCGGAGAGGTCGGAACCATTTAGGACGACAACAATGACTCCGTTCATGTTGTTGTGTCTCGTGCAGGTGTATTTAATGCCGTTGGCATCCGTCGCCACAGTGAAAGGGCCAACTTCTGTTGAGTTGCCAGTGCCGAAGTCAGGTGTGTGAAAGGCCGGACTGCCGAGACTTACCGCATTGTGGAGAACTTGGTCTTGGTTGTGCCAGACGATAGTGTCGCCGACTTCGATCACAGAAGGGGCGTTTTGAGGTGGGTTAAAAACATGGCCGCTGATTTCGATGATGCGCTGCATATCAATTCCTCTTAATCATAACCCTTGAGGTATGTCCAACGGTGCAATGCCGAACGGGAAGGGCGTTACCCGTTTTCGGCATGGTGGGTAGGTGAAAGACGAGATCATTCACCGCCAACCTATGACTTGACCGTCCTCTTTTTTGAATTTTTCTTTGTTTGTCGAAACACGTTTTCAATTTCGAACCATTCCCCGAAACGGGCGGAATCTCAATTTCGGGGCCACTGCCGGGCTCGGGCCGATTACTGGCGTGGCAGGTGAAGTGTCATAAGAGTACCCGAGGGCGCGGTGGTCCAGCACGTCGGCCGGCGTGACACTCGAAGGAAACAGGGGCATGATGAAATGCAGGGAGACGCCGGGGCGGCTCGACTGCTCATCGACCGGCAAGTAGGCGTGCGAAGCGGAGGCGTCCTGCCACTGCGCCCAAATTCGGTCGATATTGGAGTGATGCAGGAAGAACACCGGATCGTTTGGCGACGCTCCCCCCTGCATCGTTGCGCTGTCCCCTCCCATCCAGACGTGAACCTGATTGTGCAGGCGCGGCGCGGCGGCACCCCAACCCTCCAAATTGTTTCGGAAACTTTGGGAAATGTCCGACGTCATATCCCATGGGTCAACATCGTAGGTATCCAGAGCCTTGGCCGCATCGACATCCGCCTTGGTCGGCAAATTCGGGGCTGCCGCAGACGAGCCGAAAGCACGGGAAAGGTAATTCATCCCCGTGTCATCGAAGACGATGGGCCAGTTTCCCTTATCAATCGCAAACGGGCCGGTCATCACTTTGAGGTCGCTGGCCCTGCCGTTGCCCCCCATGAAATCGTCCGCCCACAAGGGCTCCATCGCCCCTGCGGAGGGATCGGCCCAGTCCCAATACGGGATCGCCAGAGTGGAATCGCCGCTGACGGCCTGGAGATCCAACTCGAGCAACCGCAGGTATTCCCGGTGCCAGGGCAGGAACATGGGACTCATATGAGCCCGCATTTGCGACATTGGCATTTGCATCATCTGCAAGTGCCAATTGACGTAGGTGTCATAATTCCTGCCGGTGGCGGGATTACCGTCCTTCTTGAGTTTCAGAAGTGCATCGACGTAAGTCTTGCGCAGGGGCTGGGAGAGGTTTCGATAGTTGACGCGTTTGACTGCCATCGTGTTCTCCGGCGTTGATGTCTCAGCGTAAGAAGCCTGTTAGCGGAATTACATGGTTAGGCCGTTCGCTCTACATGTTGCTTGTTGGTGTCACCGCGCCGCCCCTGCTACTCCCCGACTCACTCCTTCCACGGGCCGTTGGCTTCTTGACATGCGGAAAGGGCGATCTGGATGTCGTTTTGGCTGCCGCTCATTCGCCCGCCGTCGTTGTCGCCAGTGTCGAGTGTCGTGGTTTGTAATTGTTTGTAAAACTCGGTGCGGAAAACGGCGGTGGCCAATGCTGGGGCGGCGATGATCGTTGCGATTCCGGCGGCAATGCCTGCCGCTAACGCCGCGTTCACAATCCGCGGCCAGTTGCTGGTCACGAATTTCTCGTGCCCGCAAATTTCCGCATAGGCGACGAGGGCCGACCGGCGGATAAATGAGACCGGCTTGTGCGTTTCGTCGCTGCTCCACTCGACCTTCCATTCGGACGTTAGTTCGCGCCGACCCAGTTCCAATTTTTGGAAGACGTAATCCACGCGATTGTCTCCGTCCTGTGGGAAACTGAGACCGACGAATTGTGGTACGTGCGGCGTGGCAGTTTGTTGCGCGCCGTTGTGAACTTTTTTTATTTTATTTTCACCAACGGCTTTTGCATCCTGACGCGAGGGAACGCGCAACCGAAGACCACCGGGCACACTATGACGCGAGTCATCGCGGTCGCCGGACCAAGTCTCACCGATTTTCGCCAGTTCCCGTCGCGCGCGGTGGAAGCGGACGCGAACTTGCTCGGACGTCAGCCCGAGCCTAGCGGCGACCACGCCGTTGTAAAGCTGGTCGATTAGCCGCAAGCGTAAAATTTGCAAGTTGAGCGGGGTCAACCGTTTTTCCAGCAGTGCCCAGATCAATGTCGCTTGCTCGGTGTCCTCGGAACGATGTTCCGGCGTCTTGTGGGTGTCGGCCACGGCCCGCAAGTCGGACGAATTATCGAGCATCCGGCCGAACTTGTGCGTCCGATGGGCGTTCACGGCCTTGCTCTGCACGATGCGAAACAGCCACGATTCAAATTGGCCGCGACTTGGGTCCAAACGAAACGTCGGCAAACGGACAATCAACTCCGCCCAGACATCCTGAAGACAATCGGCGATGTCGTTCTCGCACACGCCGCAGCGGAAGGCAAAGCTGCGAATTTTGCGGGTGCAAAGATTGTAGAAATCCACCCAGTCCGATTCGAGGATGTCGGTGGCGGCCTCATTTTCTTCGCGGTGGGCAAGATACGCCTGGGCTTTCGACAACAACTCGGCCGTCACATTCGGTGTCGTGACTTTTGGCGAAGCGGTGTTAAGGGAATCGGTAACAAAGGATGCTCGCTTCAAGGTGCCACCCCTGGATTCTCCTGCCCACCGACGGGAGAGTTCGCCGCAAACCTGAAGATTTAGTGACGAGTTGGTGCCCTCGCATTAGTAGTTGCGGTTTGGATTCAAAAAGGGACACAAAATCCGTTCGATTTCCAACAAAAGTTGGGACCGACAGAGGCACAGGTGGGAGTCGAACCCGGCATCGAATCCGCCGTAACCGACGTCGAGCAGTGTACTTGCGACTTTTGCCGAGGTTACCCTGCTGCACTGGCACCCCCTGTCATCTCATCCATAAGGGATTACGTTGCATGGGAAGATCAGGCAGTAGAATTATTCACAAAAAGGCGTTGAGGGTAGACTGTCGAACGGTAAAGCTAATTGTTATCCTAGAAAGCTGAACTGCCCATCAGAGTGGGTTGTTTGATCTAACGCTCACAATCTCAATTCAAGAATCCGAATGGCCCGGGCTAGGTCACAGACCGCTCCGCGCAAAGGCAAGGATTTCGCCGACATTCACGATCTCGCGCAAAAGTTCGTGCCGCTCACGCTATGCTAACCTTCCTACACCTCTCCGACCTGCACATTACGACGAACGACGCAGGCACTCAATTCGATCGGGACTTGAAAATCCGGCACGCATTGCTTGATGACCTCGGTGAGGAAGGCCGGACCAACTTTGATGCCATTCTCGTAACGGGCGATGTTGCATACCACGGGAGAGCCGACGAATTTGCACGGGCGAAACAGTGGTTTGAGGAAGTTCGAACCAAGACCAATAGTAATCCGGAATCGTTATTCGTCGTCCCCGGTAATCACGACGTAAATCAAGGAATCGTTTTCAAATCCTCAGCACTGTGGGATATTCATCAAGCCCTGCGTGACCTCAAAAAATCACACGAGGAACGGCTGGCGAGCCTTGAGGCGAAACTGAAAGACCCCAGCTTGGACTTCTTGGCTGGGTTGAAGGAGTACAATGTATTTGCACAGGAGTATGATTGTCCAACCTCCTGCAAAGAGCTTGCGTGGGTTCAATTTCTTAACGGGGGAAAGACACTCCAAGACGGAACGGCTGTCAGGTTTCATGGACTCAACTCGGCTTTACTTTCAGATGCTGTGGATGCCAAAGCTAATTTGTTGGTGGGGGATTTCCAGTTTAGACATTTCGACACCGACGCACGCTACGTCGACGTCGTCCTTTGTCACCATCCACACTCGTGGCTGATTGATGGCAACAGAGCGAATGACCGTTTCCGCAAACA
>JAYUFG010000294.1:0-12859 GCA_043738845.1 Planctomycetaceae bacterium | reverse complement strand
CAAGCGACGTTTGGTCTCGACATCGTAATACGCAATGTCTTAACAAGACATTCGGCATTGATTGCGGGCCGGGGTTGGCGGACATTCTCGCGGGAGTTCAAGAACCGTTCGCAGCAATTCGCGATTCCCAAGTGAATCATTTATCGCTGTTGCCCTCTGGCACGTCGCCCGAATATCCGACCGAGATGTTTTGCTAGACGACCTTCCGAGAGTTGCTCGAATCATTGCGAGCGCGATTCGATTACATCGTACTCGACACGCCAGCCCTGTTGGAGACGGCGGATTCTCGGATCATTGCCCATACGGCCGATGCGGTGTTGCTTGTTGTTCGACCCAGTATCGAACGCCTTGGTCTCCAAGAGCGTGTTGCCTTTGCCGGTTTGTTGTCCGACGAGCAGTTGGCAGAATACTATCGAGGGGCCAAAATGCTGCTAATGCCTTCGTTACTGGAGGGCTTTGGCTTGCCCATCGTGGAGGCAATGGCCTGTGGCACGCCGGTCGTTTGTGCGAATGCGGCCTCGTTGCCGGAGATTGTCGAGGGTGCCGCGTGGCTGGTTGATCCTTTGAGTGTCGCCGACATCGCCAGGGGAATCTCTCGCGTGCTGCGGGACGATGACCTACGAAACTCTCTCCGTCAACGCGGACTCGAGCGTGCCCAACATTTCGATTGGGATAAAACCGCCGCGACCGTTTGGAGCGTATTACAGGCCGCAGCCGCGTCGGAAACGCGGTAACGAACGGCGAATGAATTGCGATCGCATGGTCGTCTTTCTCTTCTTGAGTTTTGTCACACTCCCATTTTGGAATTGAGACCAAATGGAAAGTTACTAGCGTGCTGGGCGGATCATGTTGGTCGCAAACTATCGAGCCGCTTGGCCGACCAGTTCTTCCAGCGATTCCAAGTGTCCCCGTGCATTGCCAAGAACTTCTTCCAACAGCTTGCGGGCACGTTGGTCGTTTTTCGCGTCGGCTGCACATTCGGCCAACGTTACAACATCCCGATGTTGCTGCTCGGCGACTTCAGTCATCAGATAGTCGAGCGACAATAGATGCAGATCGGTATAGATCATCGGATACTGGCCGGGACTTGGTGCGCCGTTCAAATCCAAAATCAACTCGGCGATTTTTTCAGAGTAGTGTTTTTGATCGCCGACAATGTTCGCCAACAGTTGCGTTGCCTTTTCGTCGCCCGAGTGTGTGTAAGGGCGGACCTCTCCGATAAACATCGGCAGCGAGCGATAGAGCGTGGTGAGTGCCTGATTCAGCACGTCATGTAGATTGAATTGAGGCATACTTTGCGGCTCCTTTACGAGAACAAATTCAGGGCCGCGGACCGCGCAAGCTGCAACAATCCGTTCCACCAAATGCCCAGCCACAGCACCGGCAGAGTCAACAGCACCACAAACCCGCCCGACAACGATAACAGCGAAAACTCCTGGGGAGCCCTGTGTTCAGGTTCGGGATCAAGAGCCATGACTTTCACGACTCGCAAATAATAGAACAGGCTGAAGACCGTATTTAACCCAGCGACGGCGAGCAAGGCTAACATCAACGGTCCGTAAGTGTTCTTTTGGAACGCCGTTACGAGCGACGTAAAGATTACAAACTTACCCGTGAAACCAGCCAGTGGCGGCAAACCAACCAGACTAAACAACAAGATCGAGAAGCAGATCACGATCCCCGGTGAACGGCGAATGAGTCCCGCATAATCGGCGATCTGTTCGCTCCGCAGCGAGTTTCGCAAGAAGGCCACGATGGCAAACGCGCCCAGATTCATAAACAAATAAAGCGCGGTGTACAGCGTGATCGCCCCAATCGCCTGTTCAGCATCTTTGGAAAATGGTCCGACCATCAACAACGCGGGCACGACGGGCATGAGCATGTAGCCCGCATGGGCAATCGTCGAATATGCCAACAGGCGTTTGATGTTCGTCTGACCATAGGCGGCCAGATTTCCAAACGTGCAGGTAATCGCGGCGATGAATGCCACGACCAAGGCCATGAACTCACGAATTGGTTTGAGGGCAGCAACTTGGGGACGTTCGCTCGGCCGAATTGCAGCGTCCGGCGGTGATTTTGCGGTGGAGGGAGAATTCACGTCGCCCTGGGGCGAAGAGGCAGGAACGGCGTTCGGCGTGTCGGCGACATTGAAACCGACGGTCCCCTTGGATCGCAATTCATCATGGACGGGCACGTAGCCGATGCCCGCCACGACCCGCACGAGCAAGGCGAGTGCAGCCGCCTTTGAGGCGACCGACAAGAAGGCGTTGACCTCGGCACTCGCACCTTCAAACACGTCGGGGCACCAGAAATGAAACGGCACGGCGGAAAGTTTGAAGCATAATCCCACACCGGTCATCAGCCCACCGAGAGCCAGAACGACATACTTGTCCGCGAGTGTTCCGTTCGCCAAGCCGTCGGCCAATTGGGCCGCCATCGTCGGCAGGTGACACGAACCGAGCACGCCCGCCAGCAGACTCAAGCCATAGAGCATGATGCCCGCCGCTCCCGCACCATAGACGGCGTACTTGAGGGCGGCCTCGCTGCTTTGTCGGCGACCTTTCAAGAAACCCGCCAAGGCATACGACGGAACGCTCGCCATTTCGACGCCGAGAAAAATCATCAACAGGTGATTGGCGGAGGCCATGAGGCACATGCCAATCGTCGCACCCAGCACGAGCGAGTAAAAGTCGGGAGCATCTTCGCGGTCGGGGATTCCCGACAACTGCGTGAAGATCACAAACAGGACGCCGAAGAACAGGAGCAACGCCCGAAAGTAGGCGGTGAAAGCGTCGTAGACCAACATGCCCGAGAAGAGTTCGACGCGGTGAATTTGCGGTGGGTTCTCGCCGAAGCAATCGAGCAGATGACTTCCTTGCACGGCGAAATATAAACCGGCGGTCGTCCCGATCAAGGCGATCAGCCCGCCCGGCAGGCATTTTTCGAGGCGGCAGATTCGCACCAGCAACATCGCCACAATGGTGACGCACAAAGCAAGCTCTGGTCGGAACAGGTGCAAGCTGTGCGACGTGTTGCTGGTCAAGGCGTTGATAAGTTCGGAAAAGTTCACAGTAGGTTCGTCAGTCGCGAAAGAGTCAAATTCAAATTCAAACTAGAAATAAACGTCACTCAATACCAATTCGCCGCCGAGGTCGCAGAGATAAAAGAGACAAAGAAATCGCGTTGACTCGTTTTCACCGTTCACTGTCCCCACTGTCTTTTCCTCTTCTCTGTGTCCTCTGCGATCTCGGCGGCTAAATTTCTTCGTAGTAAACCACCAGGGTTCGCATTTCCAATCCGTTACTTAACCGCCACGTCCGCCACAACATTTGTTCCGTCGGTTTCATTCCCGGCGATTTTTTTCTCGATAATCGGAGCGGGACGGTTTTTCTCGGTCCAGACCCTCAACTCGTTGACTTGTTTATCGACGCTCGGCTTGACGTATCGCAGAACCGCATTCGGATAGACGCCGAACAAAACGGCGAACAAAACGAGTGGCGTCGCAATCGCCAATTCGCGCGACGTGATCGGAGTAATATGATCGCCGTGCGGTCCCTTATACTCCGGTCCCAAATAGACTCGTTGAATCGTCCACAAAATATACGCGGCCGTTAGAACCACCACGCCAGCGGCAATACAGGCTAACGCTGCACTAAAATTCCAGGTGGCCAACGTCACGCCCATTTCGCCCCAAAAACCGCACAAGCCGGGCAAACCCAAGCCTGCGAAGAACATCACAATCGCGATCCCGAAATAGACCGGCATCTTGCCCGCCAGACCGCCGAATTCATCGAGGTTCCGATGATGGACCCGGTCGTAAATAATGCCGACCATAAAGAACATGCCCGCCGAGCTAATACCGTGGGCAATCATCTGAAACATGGCAGACTGCACGCCCAGCGACCACTGATCGGCGTTAAATTCTGTCCCCGCTCGCGCACTCCAAGCACCCAGCCCCAGCACGACATAGCCCATGTGACTGACCGAACTATAGGCGACCAGTCGTTTGAAATCTTTTTGAGCCAGTGCTGCGAATGCGCCGTAGACCATGCTCACCAGGCCGATCCCGCAGACGAAATAAGCAAGGTCGTAACCGGCCGCCGGACAGATCGGATAACAAATACGCAAAATGCCGTAGCCACCCATCTTGAGCAGCACGCCCGCCAGCAACATTGAAATTGGTGTCGGGGCTTCGACGTGCGCATCGGGCAACCAAGTGTGCAGCGGGAAAGAGGGCACCTTGATCGCAAAGCCGACGAACAGCAGGAGGAACGCCCACCATTGCACCGACTTGCCGAACAAAGCGGTCCCATTGAACTGCTCGGTCGTTTGACCCAGTTGTTGCAGGGCCAAGATATTAAACGTGTGGACGGCATCTTTCGACTTATGAATTTTGTCGAGTGCGGCGGCGTCGGGCGTCTTATCCCCATCCACGGAGACAACGTGTGAGGCAACCAACTGTTGATCGGTCAGCTTGGTCACGTCGCTGTTGTAGTACAGCATCAAGATTGCAATCAACATGAACACGCTGCCCATCAGCGTATACAAAAAGAATTTGATCGCCGCATACTCGCGTCGCGGACCACCCCACACGCCAATGAGAAAATACATCGGCAGGAGCATGACTTCCCAAAAAACGTAAAACAGAAAGAAATCGAGCGACAGAAAAACGCCGATCATTCCCGTCTCAAGCAGCAAGAACAAAATGCAATATGCCTTCACGTGCTTGTTGATGTTCCAACTGGCACCCATCGCGAGGATGCACGAGAACGTCGTGAGCAGCACGAGCGGAAAGCTGATTCCGTCGGCACCCATGAAGTATTCGATATGGAACGAGGGGATCCAGGAGTGATTGAAGACGGCCTGCATTTCGGCGGTGCCCGCCTTGACGTGCCAGACCGACCCTTCGGCGACCATCATCATCAAGCTGACTAAGAACGTGACGCCGCACACGGCGAGCGAGAAGAATTTCATCGCCTCCGGTTTGTCTTTGGGAAAAAAGACCAAGATCAGCGCGCCGAGGGAAGGCAAAAAGACCAACAGACTCAGCAACATTAGGGACGAATTTGGCATGGCCGTCGTGGACCCAAAAAATGGTGACCCGAAAAAAATGGTTTTAAGCTAACTTCTTACTTTACATTCAGGACAATTTGCGAATTTTTAAATCGTTTACTTGATCAAGGGGGCGGCCGCCGAGTAGTTCCAAAAGAAACTGACCAGCACGAACAGGGCGACCGTTCCGACCGCAATGAACATCACGTACTGTCGCAAGCGGCCCGTCTGCACACTGCGAAGGGATAAGCCGACGGCGAACGTCCATTTGGCAATCAGGTTGACGAACCCATCGACAAAAATCCGATCAATCCAATCGTCGATGAGCGAAATTCGCTTGACCAACCAGGCTGCCCCGTGAATGATCCCGTCGATCACGGTGCGGTCGAATTCCGACGCACGGCGGGCGACGAACATGACGGGCTGGACAAAAATCGCATTGTACAATTCATCAAACCACCACTTGTTTACAAGGAAGCTGTGGACCGGTTTGAATTGCTCTTTCACTTCGCGGGGGTTGACCAATCGCAAGCCATAAAAGGCGGTCGCCAACAGAAATCCGGCCAGGGCCGTACTGCTCGCCCAAAAAGTGGCGGGCACTTTGACACTCGAAGCGTGACTCAAATGTTCGTTCGGATAGTTCAAACTCGGCAGCCATTCGCCGTGGTCAAAACCGGACAGTGTTCCGTCGGGTCGGGCCTGTTCCAATAAGTTTGTCACGCCCAGGTTGGTGAAGGGGAAGTTCCAGCCAACCCCAACCGCAAACACGGCCAAAATCACGAGTGGAAGGTACATGACCTTGGGCGATTCGTGAGCATGATCGTAGATATGATGATCGCGGGGAGTTCCCGCAAAGGTCATGTACCACAACCGGAACATATAGAACGCAGTAATCGCCGCACCACCCGCCGCTGCGAAGAACAAAATTTTGTGAGCCGGATTATGGTTGGTGAAGCTGAGGGCTTGCTCGATGATCGAATCTTTCGAGTAATATCCGCTGAAGCCAATGACGAACGGAATGCCCGCCCCGATAATGGCCAAGCAGCCCGCCAGCATTGTGTAGGCAGTGTACGGCATTTTTTTCCGCAGCCCGCCCATCTTCGTCATGTCGTTCGTGTGACAGGCGTGAATCACGGAGCCGGAACCCATGAACAACAGACTCTTGAAAAAGGCGTGTGTAATCAGGTGGAACAGACCCGCCACCCAGCCGCCGACGCCGAGAGCGAGCATCATGTAACCAAGTTGACTAACGGTCGAATAGGCCAGCACACGTTTGATATCGACGGCCGTGATCGCAATCGTGGCGGCAATAAAGAGCGTGATCGCACCGACGTAGGCAATGACGAGCAAGACCTCGGGCGCGAACATGGGATAAAATCGACCGACTAAATAGACGCCCGCCGCCACCATCGTCGCCGAATGAACCAAGGCGGAAACGGGCGTTGGCCCTTCCATTGCGTCGGGCAACCAGACATGCAGCGGAAATTGGGCACTCTTGCCAACACAGCCGCAGAAAATTCCCAAGCCGGCTACGACCAACAAGCCGTAACCGACATGTTTTTCACGCCAGCCGGAAATGGCTTCTTTGGTCGCGACTTGCCCGGCGGCAATTTGTTCGGCAGCGGCCGCCTTGACCATTCCGTCGGGAACCTGCATGGCATGATGATTTTCGGGCGTCCGCACCAAGCTGAACAAGCCGGGGAGAGTTGTACCGTCGGCCTCTTTAATATCGCCGAAGGCAAACGTTCCCAAACTGCCCCACAAGGCCATCAGGCCGATAATCATCCCGAAGTCGCCGACGCGATTGACAATGAACGCTTTGTTGGCAGCGTTCGAGGCACTTTTGCGTTCGACATAAAACCCGATCAGGAAGTAGGAGCAGATGCCGACCAATTCCCAAAAGACGAAGACCATCGCGATGTTGCCTGCGTACACTAGGCCCAACATGCTGAAACAAAACAGCGAGAGATATTGAAAGAAGCGATAATATCGCCCTGGCCGGTGGAGATGTTTTCCATTAGCGAGGGTGACTTCATGATCGGTGATGTCGTGCAACTCGTCGTGCATGTAGCCCGACGCATAAAAGTGAATGAGCGTCGCAATGAACGTGACCATTGCGAACATAGCGACGGTCAGGGCGTCAATATAATAGCTGATCGTAATTTTCAGTTTGCCGAATTGGCCAATGGTGTAGAGGTCGCCGGTGTACTCAACTTTCGCAGCGGCGTGATGTTCCGACGCGGAGTGTTCGGAATGTTCACTATTCTTTTCCGCATGTTCACTGCTCTTTTCGGCGTGTACGCCGTCCCCCCCCGCTCCATTTGTTCCCAACCACAAGATCAATGCGAGTACCGACAGCACACACGAAGAGCCAATGGCACCGGTCGCGACAATGGAAGCTCCCTTGCCATGTTGGCCCATTCGCGGACCGAAAAATACGATTAGTGCGAACGACACCAACGGCAACAGCCAAGCGGCACCGAGGAGCAGGGGTAGTGTGGAGGCGAGATTCATGGGCAAGGTAAACTTGGTACGGTTGCAAAAGAAAACAGAGAACAGGGAACAATCAACAGTGAACAAGAAACAGTCTGCTCGTACTCCTGTTGTTCATTGTTGATTGTTCATCGTTCAATGTTTCCTCTTATCCTTTCAATTCATCCGCGCGATCGACGTCAATCGTCGCGTGGTTGTTGTAAAAATTCAACGTAATGGCCAGGGCGACGGCGGCCTCAGCGGCGGCCAGCACAATCACAAACACGGCCACGAGCGACCCGTCGAGACCAATCGAATTCGGCGAGTCGGACCGCAAAAACTTGCTCCCAAACGCTATGAAATTCAAATTCGCCCCGTTCAGGACCAATTCAATCCCCATTAACACGCCGAGCGCGTTTCGCTTGGTCGCCATGCAAATCGCACCGCACACGAACAGCACGGCACCGACGACCAAATAGTGCGAAACGCCGATTGGTTCTGTTAGTAAATTCATAGCGAGACTCGAGAAATGGACTACGGTGTGGTTTGGGGGTTATCGTTTACAGGGTGAGTTGTTTTTCTCATTCGCCTGAAAGGCGGTAATTATTCAACCCAGGGCAACGCCCTGGGAAATGGCAAATTTCGTGAACTACAAGCCCTGAAAGGGCGACATGGTTTTATTTTGCCCCGTTGGGGCGTTTCGGTTCTTTGGCAAATGGCACCCAGGGCGTTGCCCTGGGCTGAAAACTTTAAGCCCTTCGGGCTATCATCCAATCCACCTTATACCTTCAGTTTGCATCGGAATGGCATCGGCAAATCCGGTCTCTCACTCACTCACCGCACGGCGGCGCTTTGTGCGGGCCAAATAGGCGGCACCGATCAGGACCACCAACAAGTGGACTGAGACGATTTCAAACGGCAATAAATAACCTGACATCCCGGCCCGCTTTTGCGGATTCGGTTCCTCAAGCTGATCGACACGCGCACCGAGCAAGCCCATCCCCAGCGGTGTCGAGGTCGGCGCGGCGGAGACGCTTTGTTCGGCCTTGCCTTCACCCGAGCCGGATTGCCACTCGGGCACACTAAACGCCACCGAGACCAACACCGCCAGCAGCGAACCACCGACGAGCGCGGCCAGCACCCATTCACCTGCCCGCGTTTTCATGGTCACGAATGGCCCTTGAGCGGTCAGCATTACACCGAAGACGAGCAGGACGAGTGTCCCGCCGACATAAATCATGAATTGCATTGCCCCGACGAAATCGGCACCAGCCAAGAAAAACAAACCGGCCGTGGCACCGAGCGACAAAACTAAGTAAAACGCCATTCGCACGACGTTCGCGGTGAAAACCACCATCAGCCCGAAACCGCAGGCGAGCATCGCGAAGAACAGAAAGAAGAACGAGTGCCAATTGATGGCCGCAAAAAGAATCATAATCCGCCCCCCGCGTTCGTCGTTACGACTTTGCTTTCGCCATCATTCTGGACGGCACCGACGGGCAAATCTCGCGGTGCTGGCCCGGCCTCTTTACGCCAGCTTTCTCGCACATCCCCCAGCACTTTCGACGGCAAAATCCCCAAGCCGGTCGGGAACTTATAAGTCCACAACGTCGCTCCCAGAAACATTGCCGCCGCGATGGGTGTGCAGTATTTCAAACAGGTTTTCATGACTTGGTCGATTCGCAAACGAGGGAGCGTCCACCGCACCCACATCATGACGGACATGCCAATCACGGCCTTAAATATCAAATTCGACATGCCCATCAAGTTGCCCAAGTAACCCCAAAAATTAAATCCGGTCGCTCCGGCGTCGTAATGAAATGGCAAAATGTCACAGACTGGGATCGGACCATTCCAGCCGCCGAAGAACAAGATCGCCGCCAACATACAGACAGCGAACATCGAGCCGTACTCGGCCATGAAGAAAAAGCTCCACCGCAGCCCGGAGTATTCGGTATGAAACCCGGCGACCAGTTCGCTCTCGGCCTCGGCCAAGTCGAACGGTGCCCGATTCACACTCGCCACAGCGCAGGTGAAGTAGACCCAAAACGTGATGAATGTAAACGGATCATGGAAGATAAACCAATTCGTGAAGAACCCCCGCTGCATTTCGCCAATCGCGACCAAGTCCATTGTGCCCGCAATCAAGACGGGCACAACGATCGTCATCCCCAGCGGAACTTCGTAACTGACGACCTGGGCCGCTTCGCGCATCGCTCCGAACAACGACCATTTCGACGCCGACGCATATCCGCCGAGAATCACGCCGAAGACTTCGATTCCGACAATCGCGATGATAAAGAAGACGCCGACATTCAACGTTTGCACGGCCCAGCCGTCGGCAAAGGGCAACGCCAGATACGCCGTGAACGACGCACAGAAACTAATATAGGGAGCCAGCTTAAAGAGGACGCCATCCGCCCCGTCAGGCATCAAGTCTTCCTTCGTAATCAGTTTCAAGCCGTCGGCCAAGGACTGCAACCAGCCAAACTGTCCGCCCACTCGGGTAGGCCCGAGGCGGTCTTGAATCCGGCCCGAGATTTTTCGCTCCATCCAGATAAAGCCCAGTGTTCCGCCTGCCACGAGCGAAACCAACAAGATGCACTGAATCAGGCCGACCGTGATGTACGCGCCCCAATCGCCGGGCACAATCCAAGCCAGCCAGCCGGGCAGATGCTCGGTGAGCCAAGGAAACAGCGTGTTGCGGAAAAAATCGACCATCGTGATCGAACTTACTTTCACCCCAGCGGGGCGGGAATGATAACAATTGCAGGGAACTTTGCACTGCCGGTCGTGCCAGCAACCAACGAACCAACGAGGACGATTTCCCGGAAATTCACGCGAAAAGCGGTCCGCGAGAGGTAAAAAGGAGATCGCCTTGGCCCTTCTCGCCGAGTTAGTACGGTGAGAAGATCGTGAAATATCGCACAAAGTCCCCCCTGTTTACAAGCCCCCGATTTGCGATTTTTTCAAGCCACGAACCACCCCTATAAACTCCCAAATCGGTTTAGATTCCGCTTCTCTGCGGGTTCGTGCAAATTGCGCGGGGATGCAAAAAACCTGCAAAATTTTCCAAAATTCTATAGACAATGGCGGTGGAGTTGATAGGATTGATGACGTGGAAGAGAATGCTACGTAGAACCCGGTTGATTATTCGCAGACTGTCGCTGCCTTATACTTTTTTATTCACGACAGGGTTCACCTCGGCCTCTTCTCTGTTCCGGCCCCGCCGTTTCGCCTCGCAGCGAGCGGCGGGGTTTTTTTGTTGACATTTCTAAGGTCCAATTTCTTCGCAATCTACGGTTTGATTTCGTCCGGTCGCGGTAGGAAAATTCCCGGAGTCCTCGGCATGAATCGTTCTCCTTGGAATTTACAGCAAGCCACCGCACAACTCACACTCGGAAAATTCTCCGCCACGCTCGATGTTGCGCGACCGCAGCAAGGACTGTATGCGATTCAATTCGCGGGCCATGCCTTGGCAAACTGGTCCTGCTGGAACGTCGAGCAAACTTCTCTCGGTGCGCCGTTCGATGTTTACGTTCGCGATCATGATCTTGTCGCGACTTATGAACGCACCGCCGAACGACCACTCCGCGTGCAAATTTATTGGCGGGCGTTACCAGTCATGGCGTCGCCCGTCGCGACGGGCTTGGAGTTGATTGTCTCTGTGCAGACGGATCTGCTTGATCTTGATCCGCGAGTGCAGCTTTCGTGTTGCTTGACGAATGGCGCAGCGCATTCCGCTGACGACATTGTCCTATTTCGCGGTCGGGACAGCGCGACGACATTTGTGCAACTTGTCCACCCCGGCGACCGCAGTCAAGTTCGCCTAGTTCCCAACCCGGCGCAACACGGCACGCACATTCACACGACGCTGTTCGCCGACCGCTTAGAAAAAGGGGTGATTCTCCGCTCGCGGCTGCGTGGATACTTCATTGAACGGACGAACGACGAGGCGACAGCGGTCGAACTCGCGCACATCTTTGCCGCTTCCGAACCGCCCCTCACGGCGTAAGAGTTCAGCGCGTGATTCAGTTGGGAGTTTTCTTACCGTTCCCCAACGCTGGGTCCGTTCCATCCGTACAGCCGTTGCATTGAACTTTCCCCTTTCCTTTGCATTTGGGACAGGGAAGGCGAATTTTCTTGTGAATCACGATTTGATTTCCGCCGGGGCCAGCGATGACTTCGTCCTTGATGCCCGGAATGGTGCCGAGCGTACAGTTGCCGCAGGTCAACAATCCGCTCCCCAAGCATTTAAGGCAGGTGCGAATTTCCATTGTCCCGGCGGGCGATTCGGCGAAAATGAGTCCGATCGTTTTCTCATCACCTTCTTTTTGAAATGACATCAAGAGAAATCCGCGACTCTGGTTGTAGCCTCGTTGATTGGCGAGGCTTTCCGCTTTCGCTTGCAACGAGTCCCACTTTTTCCGCTCTTCCCCCTCGAAAAAAATCCCGCCCGACTTGGTCCCTGTAAACGTGCGGCCAAGGTTCTGCATAATTTCCGGCGAGGGTTTGGCAACGTCAATCGCTTTGGCCCAATCGAGTTGGGCCTCGGACGTTTTTCGGATGTGGAGATTCGACACGGCTAAGTTGTTGAGTGCGGCGGCGAGATTCGCTTTCTCTTCGACGCTGAGATCCGTTCGCGATTTACGCTTAATGACGCATTTTTCAAAACTTGCCGCCGAGCGATTTGGGTCATGTTGCTGAACCGCCTGAAGCAATCCCACTTGAAAATCAACCATGATTCCGTCAGGGTCGATACTTCGCGCTTCGCTGAACTTCTTATCGGCATCGGCCACCCGGCGGGCAATCAGGTCCTCGGTTGCTTCTTTCACGAGCCGCCGCTCTTCGTCGCGAACCGCTAACACGGAATCCTTGGTCAACCACTTGGGGCCGATCCGCACGAGGTCTTGCGCCGCCACTTTTTGCCAATAGGCCAGTCGCGGCTTCGCAGCGTCCTTTTCGACGAACTCGATGGCCGGATCGTTAAACATTTTTTCGTAGACGGCGAGTGCCGACTTAGCCAAACGAGAGCGGGACGCAACTCGCTCGGCGTCCTTCGCTGTTTTGACGATCAGCAATGATAAATCTTCCGGCGGCGTGTCGCCGGTGGTTGTTGGAGAGGAGGTCATGCCGGTGCTGGAGACAATGCTGATGGTTTGAACGTCCACCTCCGGTCCGATTTCGCTCAGGCGTTTTTCGACCTTGCTTTTGGTCAAGCCGATCACGGTCGTGCCAGGGATTCTCAGTGTTTCAAAATACCGAGCATACGCAAGAGTTTCCGGGGTTGATAGGCGAAATCACGGAGGGCGGCGGCGACGTTGCGGCAATCTTG
>JAYUFG010000293.1:0-4869 GCA_043738845.1 Planctomycetaceae bacterium | reverse complement strand
GACTGTCCGCAGTGGTTGCGGATTCGCTCATGCCCGCGATAAACTAACCCCTTCCCCCGTTTACGACAAGATCAGTTCAAAAACTGTGAACGGTTACCCCGACGCTTAATTGAGGCGGGCGCAGGTTTTGTCACCGTGCAATCCGCTGGCTGGGACATGCACAACGACGGCAACAATCCAGGGGATGAACATGCTCGGCCCGACTGTCGATAAATCGGTCGCCGCCTTCATGGATGATCTCGCAACGCGCGGGCTGTCGGAAAAAGTCCTGCTCGTCATTGCGGGCGATTTCGGCCGCACGCCAAACCCCAAGGCCAATCGGGCCGAGGACATTGGCCAAACATTAGCAATGTGTGTTTGATCGGCGGCGGACTCAAGATGGGCCAAGTCATCGGACGTACTAATCGCGAAAACTGTGAACCGGCCATTTACTCGCCACGATTATGCAAACCTTGTTCGATCCCGGCAAAATTCGCGTCGCTCCTGGCCTTCCGGCTAAACTCGTTAAGCTCGTTACCGACACGAAACCCATTACAGAATTGTTCAGTTGAGGCGCGATGCAAGACGTAGTGTGCGGGACAAATGCCCCTCGTTGGAACACTCGGGTATCATCCGGCGTCGCTCAGCAACGTGGAAATGGATCGCCTTAAAAATGGACGATGCCAGTCGGATTCGTCGTGAGAAAAGTTTAGAAAATCTGATCAAGCAGTGACGCGACTTGCTCATCGGTGATGAGAAAAGGATTTCCGGTACGGCTGTTGCCGTGGGAACCGCTCACGAGTGCGGAAAGTTGTTCACGTTGAACGCCGATTTGCGAAAGGCGTTGCGGGATCGCCAGGGCAGTGACCAATTGGTCGATCCGTTCCACAAAATCATCGGCCGACTTTTCAATATCGTGCGTGGGTAAAGCAGCGGGCATGTTATTTTGTTCCGTCGCTTTCCAACACGTCAACATCGTGGCGAATTCACGGGTACAGCAGGCTCGATTTGCCCGCAACGTCGGCGGCAACATCACCGCACACGCCAAACCGTGCGGCACATTGGCCTGAACGCCGAGCGCGGCCGCCACGCCGTGGGCCAAACCGAGTCCGGAATTGGCGAGCGCGACGCCAGACAAGTATGCAGCATAGGCCATTGCTTCTCGCGCGGGGCGCGACGTGCCGTTTTGAACTGCTGTTTCTATCGCTGGCAAGGCATACCTCAAACCTTCGAGGCAAATTGTCCGAGTGAATGATGTTGCGCGACAGGAAATGTAACTCTCGATCAATTGCGTGATTGCGTCCATTCCGGTGTATGCGGTTGTTTGCGGCGGGACCGAAATGGTCAACTCTGGGTCGATCAACACGATCTGCGGGATCATGGCGCACGAACGCAGACTTTTCTTGAACGGCGGGACGACAGAAGATATGACAGAGTTCTTCGTTGCCTCGCTCCCTGTCCCGGCAGTCGTGGGAACGGCCAACACGGGAAGTAGCGGTTTTGTAATTTTCAAGCCCTGGCCGACCCCTTCGAGATAGTCAGCGACCGACGTACCCTCTCGATTGGTCACCATCGCCGCAACCGCCTTGCCAAGGTCCATCGCCGACCCACCACCAATAGCGATAACAACGTCACCTTGTGCAGGCTGATGTTTCAGAAGTTGTCGCGTGACCTGATCAACATCTTTCACAAGTGGTTCGCGAGAAACATGGGCCAGCATGACCGGCTGCACATTTGCTGCCGAGATCAAGTGAACCAAATCCGCGATTGTTCCGTTCGCTTGCAGCAACGTTGACCCGCATATGAAAAACGCCCGGCGTCCGAGCGAGGCTGCGAGCGGGCCAATCTCTCGGCGGCGACCCCAGCCGAAGACAACGCGGGGAGGAACGAGCAGGTCAAAAGAGGTCGGGGATGTAATGAGGGGATGGTTCATGTCGTCCATCATAGGGCGTTTTGCGAGAAATCGTAAGGGTTTTCGCGGCCAATCGTAACAAGTACAATAAACCGTCAGTAACTGTTTAGCCGTATGAAGGTGATCGGTGAAATGAAATAAACGTCCGCGATTTCCGCGCCTCCGGGTGATAACCTTGTGGATATCAGCGATTCAAAAAGATTTCACGCGGAGGCGCGGAGAAAACCTTGGATTTGAGTGAAGTTGGTATTTAATTACGGTTTGGGCACAACGATTTGCTTCAAGCGGCTAAAAAGTTACAACCATCAAGGGTCGTTCGTCCTAAATAATTACCACCTGGATGCAACATGCTTTCCAAATCACGTATCATTTGTGCGATTCTCTATTTTCAAGTTGTGCTGGGTATTGCGTGGTCGGCCTATGCGGCGGATGTTCCCGCATTGCTAAAAACGCTCCGCAGTGTCGGGCCGAAAGGAGCGGGCACGGCCGAAGCGGCGGCCGCTTGGCAAGAATTATCGAAGGCCGATGCCAGCCAAGTTCCACAATTGCTGTCCGCACTCGACGGAGCGAACCCGCTCGCCGCGAATTGGATTCGGTCTGCCGTCGATACGATTTGCGAACGCTGTCTGAAGGCGGGCAAACTGCCGCAAGCCGACCTGGAGAAATTTCTCCTGGATGCAACTCACGAACCGCGTGGGCGACGTTTGGCCTATGAGTGGTTGGTTCAAGCCGACAAAACGGTGAGCGAGCGACTGCTGCCAAAAATGCTCAACGACCCAAGTTTGGAGCTTCGCCGCGACGCCGTTGAACAGGTCATTGCGACCGCTGACAATCTGGCGAAAAAGGCCGACAAAAAAACGGCCGCGACGACGACGTATCAAACCGCGTTTGCTGCCGCCCGCGACACGGACCAAGTTAAATCGCTCGCTGGCAAACTAAGCCAGCTCGGAAAGCCGGTCGATCTGCCCGTCCATTATGGCTTCATCCAACATTGGAAGTTGATCGGTCCTTTCGACAACACGGACAAAAAAGGGTTTGCCGTTAAGTACCCTCCCGAAAACAATGTCGATCTCCGCCAGGAACTCGAAGGCAAGAAAGGAACCGTCAAGTGGACCGATTACACTGCGACCGACGAACTTGGTGTCGTTGACTTGAACGTCGCATTGACGAAACACATGGGCGCAGTCGCGTATGCTTTTGTTGAAATCACCGTGCCAGAGGCCCGCGAAGCGGAGATTCGACTCGGTTGCATCAACGCGAACAAGGCGTGGTGCAATGGCGAACTGTTGTTCGAGAACGAGGCCTATCACACGGCGTTTGAAATCGACCAGTACGCGGGGAAGGCTCACCTCAAGGCGGGTAAGAACGCGGTCCTCGTTAAAATCTGTCAGAACGAACAAACCGACTCGTGGGCACAAGATTGGAAATTTCAACTTCGCATTTGCGACAAGCTCGGCACCGCGATTCTCTCCACCGATCGCCCGCCCACTCCGGAAAAACCAGCCAAAGAGACGAAGCCCGCCGAAGGAAAGTGAGTTTGAAAAAATCGGTTGGTTCGAGCGAACGTCGCCGTGCTGTGGGTTACGCTGTGTAACTTGCATTCGCTGCTGCGACCGAGGCACCGTGCGTGAACTTGTAACTTTGTTCGGCGAGCAATTGTTCGAGTGCGGCGAGAAAAAGCAGAACATTCGCCGGGCGAGAGCCGTAACCCATTAGTCCGATTCGCCAGATTTTTCCCTTAAAGGCACCCAGCCCGCCACCGATTTCAATCCCGAAGCGGTTGAGCAGTTCGGTTCGCACGGCTGCATCATTCACGCCGTCAGGAATTTTCACCGCGTTGAGCATTGGCAATTGATGTCCCTCTTGCGCCGCGTACTGAATTCCAATCGCGGCCAAACCGGCCTTTAACGCCCGATGATTGCGGTCATGTCGAGCGAAGCACTTTTCCAAACCCTCGGCGTGAATTATTTCCAATGCGGCGTACAGTCCGTAAGTCATGTTGATCGGGGCCGTGTGATGATAAACCCGATCTTGTCCCCAATACGCGGCCAACATCGACACGTCGAGATACCAACTTTGGACCTTCGTCTTGCGAGTTTTAATCACCTCCAGCGCGCGGGGGCTGAAACTGACGGGCGACAGGCCGGGAGGGCAACTCAAACACTTTTGCGAACCGGAATAAATCGCGTCAATTCCCCAGGCATCGACCTCGACGGGCACACCGCCCAGCGAAGTCACCGCATCGACGAGCAACATCGCCCCTGACTCCTGCACGACCTTGGCGATTTCCTCGATGGGTTGATACGCTCCGGTGGAAGTCTCGGCCATTACGATTCCTACGACCTTCGGCCGAACTTGTTTGAGGATCGGTCGCAAATCGTCCGGCGTGAAAACTTCACCCCAGGGACGCTCGATCTTTGTAACTTTGGCACCTGCTCTTTGTGCGACATCGACCATTCGCCCACCAAAGACGCCGTTCACGCAAACGACCATCGAGTCGCCCGGCTCGATCAAATTGACGACGGCCGTTTCCATTCCGGCCGACCCGGTGCCGCTGATCGCCATCGTCATTTCATTCCGCGTGCAGAACAACTTACGAAGCGACTCCTGCATCTCGTTCATCAGTTGCAAATAGTACGGGTCGAGATGCCCGACGGTCGGCGCGGCAAGTGCCTGCAACACGCGGGGATGAATGTCGCTAGGACCAGGGCCGAGGAGGACGCGGATGGGTGGGTTGAGGGGCATTGAGGGGAGTCAGAAGTTAAAAGGCAAAATTCAAAAGTAAGAACGCGAAATAATTAATGTGAAAGTTGAAGCGGCACGCATGTTAGCCAGTTCGCTCGTGAACCGTTTTCCGGCCATGTGCGATTCGATAGCTTGTCGCTCACAATGCGTTCCATTGTAGTCGAATGCCGGTCGGTTTCTAGCCGGTTTTACTTCCCTTGGTACATCAGCGACTTGTCGTCGAGCGGTGTGAC
>JAYUFG010000292.1:0-4876 GCA_043738845.1 Planctomycetaceae bacterium | reverse complement strand
TGCTCCGCCCATCTCGACCCAGCGGGTCGCACCGCTTTTCGTGTCGTGCCAACTCATGTCCACTTCGACACTTGGCTCCGTAAACGGAAAGAACGAAGGACGAAAGCGAATGTGAACCTCACCGCCGAAATAAATCGCCGCGAACAATCGCAGCACGCTTTTCAAGTCGGCCATCGTCACGCCGCGATCAACCATCAAACCCTCGATCTGATGGAACATCGGATAATGGGTCGCGTCCGCATCGTCGGGACGATACACCCGACCGAGCGAAATGATCCGCACCGGCGGACGAGTTTTTTCCATCACCCGAATTTGGACCGTGCTGGTTTGACTTCGCAACAACAGCGGGCCATTCGCGCCGGACGTTGGGTCTTTCAAAGAGACGCCCGCTGTAGCGAGGTAGAAATTTTCGAGCGGATCGCGGGCTGGATGAGCAGCCGGGATATTGAGGGCTTCGAAGTTGTGCCACTCGTCTTCGATCTCTGGACCTTCCGCCACCGAAAAGCCGAGCCGGCCCATGATGTCCTTTAGCTCTTCAATCGTTTGCGTGATGGGGTGCAACCGACCGAGCCGCAACGGGCGGCCAGGAATTGTCGGGTCGAAACCAGCGATGACCTCTTCGCCGACGTTGGATTTCAAACGCTCTTCGGCTGCTTGAAAGGCCACCTCGACGCGGGCCTTGGCGTCGTTGAAGCCTTTGCCAGCCGCAGGCTTGTCGGGACCAGGAACGCTGCCCAGCCCCTTTTGAGCGGCCTTTAAGCGGCCCGCCTTGGCACCGAGGAAATCAACCCGGGCGGCTTCGAGCGCAGCGACCGATGTGGCAGCGGCGAACGCCGTTTCCGCAGCGGTCGCCAAGCTATCGAGTTCGGCGAGAAATTCAGCAAGGGCCACGGCCGTTTTCGCGGCGCAATGGCCGCGCCCCCATTACACCAAATGAATCGAACAGGGGACCGACTACTTAAGCGAGAGAGCCTCTTTGACCTTGGTCACGATCACGTCAAACGCGGCCGGATCGTTGATCGCCATTTCCGACAGGATTTTGCGATCCAGTTCGATCTGGGTCTTTTCCAAACCGGCGATGAATTGACTATATCGCACGCCCCGTTCACGAACGGCCGCATTGATGCGAATGATCCACAGCGAGCGGAATTCGCGTTTGCGAACGCGACGGTCACGCAGGGCATAGACCCCGGCGCGAACGAGCGTTTCCTTCGCGGTGCGGACCAATTTCCGGCGGGCACCAACGAAGCCCTTCACTTTGCGGAAGAGGCGGTTTTTAGATTTCTTACGAGCGGGCGCGTTCGTCGTCCTCATGGCAGTTCAAATTCCTTACAAATCATAGGTGCAGCGTCCAGGCCCTCTTCGATGGAAGAGCGTTTTATTGCCCGACGTGCTGAATAGGTCCGGTCAACGCACGATTGCGAGACCGAACTGAGTTGGCAAATAGCCAACTTTCGGTAAACAGCGTAGGACGTGAGTCCTAGTAGCTGTTTCCGGCCAAAGCATTAACAATTGCTTTGGAAGCCGCAGCGGCAAGGACACGAGTGCCCCGCAGATTGCGAATCGTCTTTTGCGTTTTACGGGTGGCCAAGTGGCTTGTTCCGGCGCAGCGGTGTTTGACTTTACCACTGGCGGTCGTGCGAAAACGTTTTTTGACACCCTTGTGGGTCTTGATTTTGGGCATATTGCTAACTTTCTTGATTTACAGACGTGTTTAGGCGAATCACCGATTATAGAGGATCGGCCGAATTCCGAAAGTCCTGATAGTGAATTATTTCGGTAATTCTGGGATACAAGCTCGGTAATTTCTTAATGGTTTACCGGAATGAAGCGAGACGTTTTGTCAGCCACGTAGTGGCGTAACGTGAGTAGCCAGGGGTGTCGCGCAGCGGACCCTGGAAACGACAGGATGGGCCAACGAGCCGCGTCAGCGGCGACACAAAATCAACGGGCGTTGTGCCGTCGCTACTGCGGCTTTCGGAGGCTCTTGGGTTCGATCCAGCCGTTCCGCTACGCTCCACGGCTGGCTACTCAGATGTCGCCGCTAACGCGGCTGAAAACTCCAGGCTTACTTCATACCGCTGAACAGTTACGAAATTTTTAATGTGCCGCTTAGCCGGGTCGTCCACGACCGGAATGCCGCGTGGACGCGGCGGCTAAGCAACAAAAAAACCGCCGCCGGAAATCCGGCGGCGGTTCGAGAGAAACAATTTACGTTAAACCGTTTAGGCGATGTTGAGCTTGTTGCGGCGTCGGCGGGCGACTCCGGCCAACCCGATGAAGCCCAACCCAGCCAGAACGAACGAGGATGGTTCAGGGATCGCAGCGAAGATGCTGTTGTGATTCAACACGGCCCACACGTTGGCACCCAGGCCAGCACCGAGATCTTCGTAGCCCCAGTCACCCAGGTTTGTTGCGGAAAGCGTCCCGCCGTGACCAGCCAAGTAAGTGGCATACGAACTCTTGAATCCCTTATCGGAATGCTGATAAGCGATACCGCCGATATTGCCTTCGGTGGCGTGCATCCATTTTTCGTTACCCGCCCCGCCCGAAGTATCGAGCCAGCCGAGGTAGAGGAATCCACGATCAATCGCATCAACGATACCCGCGTGAATACCGCCAAAGGCGGCATCGGTCACGGACATTTGCAGCACGAACTCGTCGGTTTGGACTTTGTTCAACAAGGTACCCAGCGTGCCACCGGTACCATTCAGTTGTACGACGTCACTGACGACACCGTACTTGGCACCCGAGCCACTGGACAGAGCCGGACTTTGGTTTCCGCCGTTGGCAATCGGCTGGAGGATACCGGCTGACAGTACGGCTGCTTCGCCCGACACCCGAGTCCGCCACGCCATGCTGACGGTGCGGTTCGCAGTGAGGACCGCATCCAAGATGGTGGCCGTGTTACCGAGGACGTTTCCGCCTGCGGTGGTAGTTGAACTGATCTTGTTGGTCGCCCAGGCGTTAGCCTGATTGACCGTACCGGTCAAGGCGGTACCGAAGGTTGTCTTCGGGGTGCCCGAAACTGCGGTGAAGACATCGTTGGCGGTGGCGTTACCGACGGTGATATTGAACGTCGTGTTCGTTGGCGTATTGGCGGGAGTTCCAGCAGCAGCCGTGTTGGTCACCGTGGCTGTCGGCGTCAAGGCCGAGGTTCCATTGGAAGTACCGGTGAACGTCAGCGTGACGACTGATCCGGTCGCACCTTGGGCGATGGCGGAGCCAGTTCCGGCCGTGCCGGTGATCGTGCCGTTGGTGGCGGTTGCTGTTAGAGCGGAATAGCCCAGCGTGTCTTGCGCTCCGGTACCACTGTTGGTCAAGGAAGCCGTGAACGTCGTATTAGCACCCTTCAGCAGGCTCGTTACACCACCCGCCGCTGTGGTCATTGTATACTGACCATTCGTCGGACCGGCCGAAGCCGTTGTGATGACGATGTCTGTACCGCGGTTGTAGAACGTGCTGATCGGGCCGGTTTTTGAAACAGCGTCGATAACATTGGTCATACCGCCAGAGGCGTCACGCAACACGGCGTTCAGATTCAAAACGCCAGCGGGGGCACTGACGATGTTAAAGGACATCGTACCAAGTAAAAATTCGTATCCAGCACCCGCCAGGGGACTGGCACCTGTCGTGTTGAGCGAATAAGTGTTTTGCGTGTGATTGAGCCAATGGAAGCGGGCATCCATCGCCGCGTTGGTTGTTGCACCGACTGTGTTACTTCCTGTGATGGCCTTCCGCAGACTATTCGTTGTTGATGCGGCAAGAGCCGGAAGTGCAGCAGTCGACCGCATCTGAATCCAACCAGTCGGACTCGTGTTATCGATACCACCTACCTCATTGATACCCGCGAGCCCACCATAGAAGGTATTATTAGCGGTTCCACCGGTCGGCTGGACATTCGTTTTTGAACTGGTCGTGCCCGTCGAAAAACCGCCAGCATACAGAACCGCTGCACCGGCGAAATCGGTCGGATGGAAATTAAAGGTACTGGCATCGGTGAAGTAACCACCCGAGGCGGGTGCTGCTCCCGACGCTAACTTGGCACTACCGCCAAAGAGAATTGTTTGAGTTGTTTCATTGTCAATCGCATCGGTACCGGAGATTTGCACCCAAACTTCGATTCCGACTCGACCAGTTGCACCTGGGGACAGCGCGACGGCCTTTCCGCCGCCGGAGATCGTCCCTACGGTCGTGGCCCCAGTGAGCGCGCCAACGCCACCGTCACCGCCGTTACCGTTGAGCAAATCGGCACCAGTATTACTGGCCCGGAAGTCAATCACCAAGCCAGCGATGGCTTGCGAGGCGGCAAAGATTGCCGCGATTGTTAGAAGCAGGGCGACACCGCGCACCGCTAGAACTGTTGTTGCTGAGGAGGTTGGTTTCTTAATCACTTGCATTCTCTCTTGTTAGAAAAGTCACCCACAATGTCAAAATTCGTCCGCTACACCATTGGTTATTACCCCTGCAATCCCGAGGTCTTCATCCTAAAGACAATTCGAGTACTGCGACGTGTTGGTTATGGTTAGCGGCCTCCTCAAACGAAAAATGACACTGTGCTTATGCTCACAAAATGGTCGGCAGTCGATCTGCCAAACTTCCCCTATCTTAATTGCTCATTACAAACGCCGCAAGTAATTTTTTCGACAAATACCAAAAATTCTTGGATTTGAGATAAATACTACCCTGTTTAGCGAAAAACGATGTTTTCCAGAATTCGACGCCCCCTAAAAGGAGCGTTTTATGAGGATCGGCGGCGGTACTCGATGACGTTCTGGCTACGAATATATCAAAATTTCGACATGAATCGGGGGGCGGGTGGTTTATTTTAACCCAATCGACGGTAGGGACATTTGGGCGTTTCAAATTTTGGTAA
>JAYUFG010000291.1:0-4883 GCA_043738845.1 Planctomycetaceae bacterium | reverse complement strand
CTGATTGACCCGTTGGAGAATTTCGGCCGGATCGTCGAGATAGTCGCTGTGCGCGCGAAGAGCCGTTTGCACCGTCGTGGCAATGAGACGCCCCTCTGCGCTGGAGGACATGGCCTTAGCCACGCAAAAGAATTGCACCCCATCCCGCCGCGTCCACCAATCGACGAACGCCCCGCCGGAGTTTCTGGCTGACTCGCCGCCCGTTCCGCCCGCATTCGCATCTCCACCGATTTCCCAACCGGGTATCATGGGCGGCGTGCGCGGTGCCGATTTATTTTGCGACGTGCCGAATTCCGGCAACGCTCTTTCCTCACGTGCCCGCGCCTCGCGTGACTGCGCCGCACCCGACTGGACGAGCATTGTCCGCTCTAAGTCCGACGCCAATCGACCGGCGACGATTTCGACCAGATTCGTTTCCCGATCGGTGAAATCGCGAGGTTGCGCCGAGAACATCCACAACGTACCCAGCGGAATCGTGGGCGAAGAAACGGGAACACACACCGCTGCACCATACGTAATGTCGTCCGGGGCGGCCCAGGCATTGAACATCTCGGGACTGTCCAACACGACGGCGTGACCCAAGAGTGCTTCCAAATCGGCCAGCGAACCACGCAGCGGCCGCGCGGGCGACAGCAAACATTGCAGCGGCAGACCAAACGCCGCCCGCATTTTCAATTCGCTCGTCGCATCGTCCAATAAATAAAGTGCGGCCGAATTGCACCCGACCGCTTCCGCGCCCGCCTTCAAAACACTGTGCAACCGCGTTGCCAAGTGTTCATCTTCATCGCGATGGGCAATGACAGGAACGCCTGCGGCCAAATCCGCCTCACGTTCCCACAAGGCCTTTTGCAACGTGCGAACTTCGTTCAATAGCCGACCAATTTCCGTCGCCAAGTCACCCGCCGCTTGCTTGCCAATCCGCGGCCGCGCGTCCGGTTTTACCAAATCGCCAAGTTCGACCACGTGGGGACCGGGAGCAACTCCTACGCCCGAATATACCGGGGCGGTCCACGGATCGAATTGGCTCGAAGACTTTGGTAATGTTTCGGCGTTTCGCAGCGTCCAACCGGTCGCTACGGCAAAAGAGGTGTGCAGTCCCTCGACGCCAGCGTAACCACGCGGCACCGTGGTACCCGTTTCACGGGGGTCGGCGGCCAGCAACTTCAAATACGGCGGAATCGGTTTGCTCACGGCGCGGGAGGGAGTTACAGACTGGGGGGAGTGCCAAGTCGTTTCCATGACCCGCGTCGGTCGTGAGCAACAGGCGGGGCAAGCGATCCAATCGCCCGCAGCCCTTCGCCAGTTTTCCCAATGTCCGTGACCGTTAGAGTTCTCAATCGGCCAGATTCGCAATCTAACATGAATGCTCGCCCAAGAAAACGGATATGCGGATCAAACGGTTGCCTACTTGTACAAGCGGCGTCTCGCCGCTTCCAAAACGCGGCGGGCCGCCGCGTGTACGAGTTTCGCGGGGGTACGCAATCCGGTGTACCTACAACGGCGATGCCCTCGGTGCCGTTGCCAGTGAAAAAACTGCCGGTCTTTTTAATACTATTGAGGGCCACGTGCGGGCAGGAACCGGCCGATAAATTCAATTTGATTCTGGTCTCCAACTGACCTCGACTAAAACGTACCATGAGGTGATCGGACCAAGAGAGGTGCGAACTTGGAGGCCAATAAATGGGCTTCCCCAATGGTGATAATTTGAAAACATTGATGAGGGCGACATTTGCGTTTGTGCTTTTCTATACCACTCTTCTAACCCTTCATCCGACAATCGAAGTGACCTTGTTACCTCCACCGCCTTTTCATGGGCCGCCTTCAGCGACATTTCTGGGAAATAGAAATAAATGAACGAAATGTCTTGTCCATTTTTGCCTGGTCCAACCGCGATGCTTGCAATTTCTTCTTCGTGTAGTCGTTGGTTGTCGGGTAAAGTGACGTCCATAACCAATGGACCGGGAAGCTCCGCATAGTCACCCGATACCTCCGAAATCCCGAGACGCGACAACCGATGATCCAATGACAAATCCCATTTTGTAATCGTAAGCCCCCAATAGGGATTGCGAATCACTCGATTGAGCCAAACGCATAAAATTAGGCATACTGCAATACCGACGCCCAGACGAAGTTTGTTTTGTTTCATTGACTGAACCATACTTGCTTCTTGAGATTTCTTTCGAGCCGTCGGTTATTCGACGTACGGTAATCGTGTCCGGTACGTATCGTGTGGCCGTTTTTTTGGCGACATCGGCCCAACGTTAGGCCGCACGCCACAAGGCATCTTTTCCTATCATTTATACACAACTATTCCGATCAGGTCATAAGAGTGGTCGCAAAAAGGGTGTATCGGCGGCGTCTCGCCGCTTCCGAAACGCGGCGGGACGCTGCGTGTACGAGTTGTCGTTTATGAGTTGTCGTGTACGCAATCCTGCATACCTAAAACGGCCTGTCCCTTTGACCCATTAAACCTTTGTGGCACGAGAGTTACCGTCGAAGCGGTCGGAATTCTTGGGCAGCCCGTGCGGAAAAAGAGTATACTGCGGTCAGTGTACACGAATTCACCCCGTCCGAGCCAACGAGTATCTATGCAGATTTTCTCAGGAGGTGAAGCGTGAAGACGGTTCGACCCCTGTTTGTTTCGACTTATCCGCCGGAAGAGTGCGGGCTGGCGACGTTTACGAAGGATTCGGCCGATGCGGTCGATGGGGCGGCGTCCCGCGCCGTCTCTGCGCTGGCGGCGATTCAAAAGACACATGCCCAACGTTACGACGATCCTCGGGTGACGCACGTCATTGACAACAGCCGCGCGGACGCCTATCGCGAGGCGGCTGAGGCGGCCAACGATGGCCGTTACGACGTCGTCAGTTTGCAGCATGAGTTTGGCCTTTACCCAGGCGATTGGGGCGGTCGCATCATGGAGTTCGTCGATCATTGCCGAAAGCCGATCATCACCACGTTTCACACGTTGATGACCAAACCCGACCCGTTGCCCCGGCGATTGATACAAAGACTTGCTGCGGGAAGTCAAGGGATCGTCGTGATGACGAAAATTGCCGCGCGGCTCTTGGCCAGTGTTTACGGCGTGTCGGGTCCAAGGGTCCGCGTCATTCCGCACGGCGTGCCGGTCGTCCCTTTCAAACGGGACGAATCGCACAAAAAACGACTGGGGTTGACTGGGCGGAAAGTGATTTGCACCTTTGGCCTGATCAATCGGGGCAAGGGCTTAGAATACATGATCGAGGCGATGCCACAAATCGTCGCCGCCTATCCCAATGCACTCTATTTGATCGTCGGTGTCACGCATCCGCAGGTCAAGCGGCACGAAGGAGAAGTCTATCGCGAGAGTCTCGTTGCGAAGGCCAACGCATTGGGCGTCGGAGAACATGTCCAATTCGTCAATAAATTCCTGGGCCTGGATGACCTGTTGGCTCATTTGCAAGCCTGCGATGTCTATGTCACGCCCTATCCCGGTAAGGACCAGATCGCCAGTGGCACGTTGGCCTACGCGATGGCCGCTGGTCGGGCAATCGTCAGCACGCCCTACCTATACGCGAGCGAAGTGCTGGCGGAAGGCCGCGGGCTTCTGGTGCCGTTTAGCAATAGTGCTGGCTTTGCGGAGGCGACGCTTCGTTATTTGAGCAATGCGGCCTTTCGGAGCGAGACGCAAGGCAAAGCCTATGAATACGCTAAGCCGATGTTCTGGCCCAGTGTTGGCCAAAAGTATTGGGATTTTTTCCGTGAGACGGCAACTTCGGGTGAGACCACGCGGGATCCGCTGTATCGCGGAGGCTTTACCACGTCGAACAGCAAAAACGAGTTCAGTCAACTCTTGTCCGAAGGGATTTAATGCAAGAACATCACGGAATCGTACTCGACCATCTCGACCGAATGACCGACTCAACGGGCCTCATTCAACACGCCATTTACAATGTTCCCCGTCGCGACAGTGGATACACGACCGACGATAACGCCCGTGCGTTGCGTTTATGCGTCCGTTTGTGGTCTCAACATCCCGACGAACCAATGTTGAGTCGAGTGACGAACTATCTGAGTTTTTTAGAGTTCGCCCGCACGATCAATGGCGGGTTCCACAATTTTCTAAGTTACGACCGTCGCTGGCTTGATACGGAAGGCTGCGGCGACTGCCAAGGTCAGGCGGTTCGCGCGCTGGCCGACGTTCTGGGCAGCAATTTGCCGGACGATTTTCGGGTACTCGCCCGAGAATTGATCGAGTCGGTTCTCCCTTCACTGGCCGATTTGCGAAGTTTGCGAGCGCAGGCGTACATTATTTTGGCTTGGGGCCATCTCTGCACGGCGGGCGTTCAATATTTGGAACCTTTGGAAAGTGTGGCTTGGTCAGCGGCGCAACGCTTGGCAGAAGCGTATGAACGGGCCCGGAGGCCAAATTGGCCTTGGTTCGAGTCGCGGATGACCTATGCCAACGCGGTGTTGCCCCATTCGATGTTCGTCGCCGCCCAACGCTGGCCGCAGGAGAATTTTCTCGAAATCGCCGAACAGTCGTTTACCTTTCTCGATCAGGAAACGACGGTGGGCAAGCTATTCTGGCCCATCGGCAGTGACGGCTGGTATTCGCATCGAGAAGCGAAATCGCCCTACGATCAGCAGCCGGTCGAAGCTGTCACGATGGCTGACGCCGCTCTCGCTGCATTCACCGCGACCGGCGAGGAACAATATCTGGCAACATTTGGTCGGGCACAGCAGTGGTTTCATGGACACAACAGCTTGAATGAGCCACTTGCCGATTCCCGCACCGGTGCCTGTTGCGATGGTCTACATCCGAACCGCGTCAATCGTAATCAGGGAGCTGAATCGACGTTTGCCTTCTTGTGGACGGAATTGCAGCACCTTGACGTTCCACA
>JAYUFG010000290.1:0-12948 GCA_043738845.1 Planctomycetaceae bacterium | reverse complement strand
TGCCCTTCAATCGTGATTCCGTTGTCGTCGTAAATCCAGCACAGATTATTGAGCTTGAGATGACCGGCGATAGAGGCGGCTTCCGCAGCGACTCCTTCCATTAAATCGCCATCGCTGCACAGGGCATACACGTTGAAATCAAACAGGTCGTAGTTCGGTTTATTGAAATGACCAGCTAGCCATTTGCTCGACAGAGCCATTCCGACGCTGTTGCCAACGCCCTGTCCCAGTGGTCCCGTCGTCGTTTCGACGCCGCTCGTTTCGTGCGATTCAGGATGGCCCGGCGTGCGAAAGCCAAGCTGTCGAAACTTCTTAATGTGTTCCAGCGGAACGGCCAATTCGCCCGTCGGCTTGCCAGAATGGTCAAGCTGCTTTACACCCGCCAGATGCAAGACCGAATAGATGAGCATTGAGGCGTGCCCACACGACAGAACAAACCGGTCGCGATTGGGCCACAGGGGGTGCTCAGGATCATAGCGAAGGTATTTCTGCCATAGGCTATAAGCAACCGGGGCGAGGGCCATTGGCGTGCCGGGGTGGCCACTGTTGGCGGCCTGAACGCCGTCCATTGAAAGGGTACGAATCGTGTTGACGGCCAGTTGTTCGAGGGCGGGAGTTGCAGACATGTGAAAAACGCCGTGGATGGAATTGGTCAGGAGAATGGTCCAATTAGAACCGAATCCGGCCAGTTTACGGGCCAAAACGAGACGCGTCAATCGGCAGAACCGGTTCACCAGGGATTCTCCGATCTTCAATTGAGTGGACCTGTTAATAAGACAGAGTAGGGTGAGGAGTCTTTTTCTGGAACAGGCCAATCGGTGACATCTGCCAAAATCGCCAAAGGTTAAGGAAATCGGCCGTTCGCCCAAATTCAAGGACGTGGTACCGACCATTCGGGCACGGCCCTCCGTATGGACCGACCATTTTCTCCATGCGTCGGGCCGGCCGTGGCTATATCAATCAATCATCCGGTGCCACTGAGTATTGCGATACTCCGGCGATTTCACACGAGCCAGCTTAATGCGCGTGATGTTCGATGTCGCCGGTGAATGACTTGCCGCCGATCTTGACGCCGAAGCGAGCTTTACCAGCTTTTTCCAAGGCGTCGTGGGTGACTTCGTCGGCCGTTTCGTAGCGGGAAGTTTTGCCGCCGGTTTCGCCCGCTTGCGGAGCCGCCGGAATTCGATATTGGGCTGGCTTGCCATCTAGCGTGATGTTCAAAATGATGGCCGGTTCGTCACTGGTCACGGCGTCCTTAGCCTTGGAATCGAGCAAATAAAACGTGAGTTTGTGGGCCGCATCGTCATCGACCATTTCGGCGTGATATTCCTCGGCACCCAATTCGATCAACTGACCTTTGTGCGGACCGCTGGAAGGATGGGCGTGTGCATGCTCGTCGGCCGGTTTCACCGTGCCCCCTTTGTCAGGCTTGGTTCCACCACCGCAGCCGACAAGGGCTGACATAACCAACAAACTCGCCACACCACCGAACATTTTTTCAAACTTGGTCATCGTAACTTCCTTTGCAACAGAGAAAACAATTAACGACATTTCAACTTAAGCCCTTTCAAAAACTCTCACCCCGGCCCTCTCCCGGCAGGAGAGGGAGATAGGAGACTACCCGTGCCCCGACGTTTTATGATGGATCACAATCGGTTCATCCAGATCATCTTCTTCGGACTGTTCATCGAGCCGTTCGGCGGATCGTTTTCCAAAACACCAAAACAAGGCGGGATGCACGAAGAAGTCGAGCAACGTCGAACTTATCAAACCACCGAGGATCACCGTCGCGACGGGATACAGGATTTCCTTGCCGGGCTGACCGGCGGAAAGGACCAGCGGAATCAGGGCGATTCCCGCCGTGAGTGCCGTCATCAGCATCGGGGCCAAGCGTTCCTTTCCAGCCCGCTCGATCATTTGCGGCGTAAACTTTTCCCCCTCGAAGTGAACGAGGTGCAGATAATGGGCGATGAGCATGATTCCATTTCGAGAGGCGATGCCCGCCAATGAGATAAACCCGACCATACTCGCGACGGTGAGCGATTGTTTCGTAATGACAATCGCCGCAACCGCTCCGATGGCCGCCATGGGCAGGGCCGACAGCACTTGCAACGCTATATTGACCGAGCGAAACAAGGTATAAAGAGCCAGGAACATCCCCGCGAGTGAGACGAGACTGAGCAGCAGAATCATGCGTGTCGCTTCCCGCTGACTTTCGAATTGGCCACTGAACTCAATGAAATAGCCCGTCGGGAGCGTTTTCTGAATCGGTTGCAAGCGTTGCTGCATATCAAACACGACACTCGACAAATCACGTCCGGCGACGTTGCACTGCACAATCAACCGCCGCCGCACATTTTCACGATTGATCGTGTTTGGGCCAGTCGTGCGTTCCGGTTTGGCAATCGCCGAAAGTGGAATTCTCGCGCCGGAGGGAATCGTCAGAACGAGTCGCTCAAGTTTCGCCGGGTCATTCCGAAACTGGTCATCCAGCCGAACGACGAGATCAAATTTCTTTTCGCCCATGACGATTTCGGAAACGACACGGCCATTCAACGACGTTTCGATAAAATTGTTCACCTGCTCGGCACTCAACCCATAGTCGGCCAACCGGTCGCGATTCAAGTTGAATTGAAGTTGCGGCACTTCAACCTGTTGTTCAACCATGAGACCGCGCACGCCGGGCACGCCCTCAATGGCGGCCTTCATTTCATTCGCCGTCTTGCGCAGGATATTGAGATCGTCACCATAGAGTTTAATTCCGACCTGGGCTTTGACGCCCGACAGCATGTGCGAGATCAAGTGTTGCAGCGGTTGCTCGGCGGCGATCACGATGCCGGGGATTTGCGTTAGCTGTTCGTTGATGTCTTCGAGGATTTGTTCTCTCGAACGGCCGGAATTCGGGTCAATGCTGACAATGATTTCCGAAACATTGACCCCTTCTGCATGTTCGTCCATTTCGGCGCGACCGGTCCGGCGACCGAAAGAAACGACTCCCGGAACCTTTTTGAGTTTTTCATCGACCATTGCCGCAATGTGGTTGGATGTTTCCAGTGAGGTTCCCGGCGGGAGAATCGCGTTGACTTGAACGGAGCCTTCGTTGAACGGTGGCAAGAAGTTGCGGCCCAGTTGCGTCACGATCAAACCGCTAATGAGTACGGCTAAGGCGACCGTCGCCAGGACCGGCTTGGGATGATGAATTCCAAAACGGATCGCATAACCGGCGACCCATTTCAGATTTCGCAGCAACCACGAATCATGATCGTGGTGCATGACCTTCGCCGTTGGCAACAACCAATACGACAGAACGGGCGTCACCGTCAGTGACACAGCCAGCGACGCCAAAATTGACACGATGTACGCGACGCCGAGTGGCGTAAACAGGCGCCCCTCCATTCCGCCCAAGGCAAACAGCGGCACAAAAACCAGCACCACCAGAATCGTACTGAACACAATCGAGTTGCGAACCTCACTGCTCGCTTCATACACGACTCGCAAGGCTGATTTTGGTTTTGAAGCTAGGCTGTTTTCACGCAAACGTCGAAAGATATTTTCCACATCGACAATCGCATCATCGACCAACTCGCCTATGGCGACCGCCAATCCGCCGAGCGTCATTGTGTTGATCGACATGTGAAACCACTTGAACACTAAGCCCGTCACGACAATGGAGAGTGGAATCGCCGTCAGCGTAATAAACGTTGTGCGAAAATTGAGCAAAAACAGAAACAGGATAATGACGACCAGGACGCCGCCGTCGCGCAACGCCTCGATCACATTGTGAATCCCCAATTCGATAAATGATTTTTGTTGATAAATGTTCGGGTCGATACGGATGTCGGGCGGCAACGACGGTTGCAATTCTTGCAACGCCGCAATCACGCGATCCGTGACGACGCGCGTGTCGGCACCAGGCTGTTTGGCGACGTTGATGATGATCGCCGGTGCCCCGTTCACGGCGGAATCGCCCCGCTTGGTTTGAGCGATTTCGTCGATGCGGGCGACCTGACCCAACAGGACGGGTCGATTAGTGTTGGCTTTCACGACGACTTTGTCGAGGTCGCTCAGTTGTTGAATTCGGCCGATGGATCGCACGAGATATTCATTCGAACCAAGGTTCATGTAACCGCCGGTCGCGTTTTCATTACTGGCCGCAACGGCCTTTTCGACCTCTTCGAGTGTCACGCCAAAAGCGGCGAGAGAATCGGCGTTCACGAGAACTTGAAACTGCTTGCGACCGCCACCCATCGTGATGACCTGCGCCACGCCGGGCACAGTGAGGAGCCGTTGCCGCACGCTCCAATCGGCCAGAGTGCGAACTTCAACCGGACTCGTTTTGCCCCCGTCGCTCCACATGCCGATCTGAATGATTTGTCCCATCAGCGAAGCAATGGGGGCGAGTTGCGGCTTCACTCCGTTCGGTAAGCGGTCCATCGCCAGAGAAAGTTTTTCGGAAACGATTTGTCGATCAACTAAAATATCGGTGCCCCAGGCAAACTCGACGTTGATCACCGAGATTCCGACGCCCGACGAACTCCGCACCGTCTGCACGCCCGTCGCCCCGTTCAGCACGGCTTCCAGCGGGATCGTGACCATCGTCTCGACCTCTTCCGGAGCGAGACCCAGAACCTCGGTCATCACGGTCACACGCGGCCGATCCAGGTCAGGAAACACGTCGATCGGCAGGTGAACCAGCGACAGGCCGCCATAGACGAGCAGCACAATCGCCAGCACGATTGTGAGGACGCGGTATCGCAAGGCTGTGCGGATGATGGCGTTGAGCATGTGCTATGACGTAAGTTGAAAAAATTGTTCTATGAAGGTGAACGTGATTGGCGTTGCGGGCTAATGATTATGTCCCGCGTGCGGATCAACCCCGCCGCCCGCCAGGTTCTTTAACTGCAATTGCAACTGTTGCGCGCCCGACAGTGCGACAAAGTCGTCCGGAAAGATCGAGCCGTCGTTGGCGATGACGACAAACGAATCGTCCCGATACTCGACATGGACCGGGCGACGTTCAAAATTATTTCCGTTGGGTTGAAAGACGTAGGTTTCCACCCCGTCCTGCGCGAGCGCATCAACGGGCAGCACGATGCGATCCGTCCACGTTTCAACCGGGACGCGAATTTGCATCCGCTGACCCGGCTTATATCGCCAGTCGATATACCGATGCCCCTCCGCATCTCGGCCATCGCGGAGCAGTTCATTCGGAAGCGACACAAAAAAACTAAACGCCCGCGATTCCTGATCGACCTGACTCGACAAGTACACAATTTTCAATCCCGACACGCCGGGCGTTTTCGCCCCTTGGCCTTCGAGTCGTCCCTTCAGCAATGCACCCGACTGGATCGCTTGGCTAATTTCCGGCATGTCCTGTTCGAACGCTTTGCCTTCGATGTAAAGATTGGCATGATCGGCCAAAACGCACAACCGATCTCCGGCCGTGACGTGCTGTCCCTGCTCGACCTTGACCTGTTGAATTTGATAAACAGTCTCGGTGGGCGACGTCGTGGCCTCGGTCGCGAGGGATGCGGTTTTTTCGGGCGGCTTATTGGTTGGGCGAGCCGTCGTCTTGGGTACTGGCTTGTCGGGCGGCGGAACGACGACCGTCAGGTTTTTCAACAGTTCGCGAGTTTTCAAAATGGCGTCGATTTGTTCGTCCGACAGTCCATGCAGTATCAACGCCTGCCGCTGCGCCCGTAGTGATGCTTGGTGTTTTTCAAACTCGTACTTTCGTTCGAGCAGTGTTTTTGCCGGGAGTGCCCCTTCGGCCGATACTTTTTCGAGTCGGGTCATTTCGCGACGAATAACGTCGAGTTCTTCGGCTGTTTTGAGAAACTCACTTTGAGTCGCGATCAATTCCTCGTGCGTCATTCGGACGTCAAACAAAAGTTGGCCGGGCGTGACCGCTTCGCCCTGGTTGGAGTAAATTCGCGTGACGACGCCCGTCAGCGGTGCGGTGATTTCGACGGTCGAGCGGCCGGGGCGTTCGACAATGATCCCCGGGATCGTCGCGGTCCGTTCAAAGGGTGAAAGTTTGACAGAGCCGATTTTAAGACCGATGTTGGCCTGTCCCTGGGGACTTAATTTCACCGAACTCGCCGGACCGTGGGCATGTGCCGCGTGGTCGTGACCATCTTCGGCATGAGCGTGCGCATCATGTTCACCTGCCGCCGGAGCGGCTGGCATCACGAGCGGCAGCCATTGCTCGCGGGTGATTACGGCCGCGCAAGCCAGGGCCAGAAAAGCCACCATCCACCACCAGTCTCGCACGGTGCGGGCGATTGTATGAAACGTGGACATATTAAGCCTCTGGGGATGTACATGGATGACCAGGTTGTGAACTTAAAATATCAATCACACTGTCGCCGCTCGCTCACCGAGGGGCGTTCTTTCGCGGAGCGAAAGACGACAATGGGTCAACGGCAGGAGTCCGCGCAATGACTTGATTCGATCTATTTTGCGTGGATTCGCGCTCAGAATGTCGCCCTTAAAGACGGGCGTGCGCAAAGAGAGTCCTACGTTCGCAGGACTTGTAATAAAAGATGTCGGCGGATCGGCGGGGCAAGGTCTTGGTCCGACTGAAAGATACCGTTGGAATAGCACGCCTCGACGGCCTGAACGGTCGGCGAAACGGCAATCGTCCAAACGCTG
Source organism: Planctomycetaceae bacterium (assembly GCA_043738845.1). Classification (GTDB taxonomy): domain Bacteria; phylum Planctomycetota; class Planctomycetia; order Pirellulales; family DASRSE01; genus DASRSE01. Next base: position 6,294 of record JAYUFG010000290.1, on the reverse strand, counting down.
CTGCTGAACAAATTCAAACGAGATTCGATCCCGCGAGGATGAATCGCCAAACACGATCCACCGTCGCAATGGCATTTATGATGATCGTGATGGTGCTGTTCGCCTGGATGTTGGTGATCGTGATCCGCGTCGGCAAGATCGTGTTCGTGGGCATCTTCCACCAGCCCGAAATCGTCTTCTTCTTCAGAATCCCCAGCGAAATGCTCATTCACTCCCGCCAGATCACATTCCGCATGTCCACGATGCCAGCAACAGCCCAGCACCATGTGGAGCAGGACGGCGGTTGCGGTCAGGATGGAAATAAAGGGTCGCATGGAACGGTGTTTACGATACGGGATCGGTCAGGACTTTCTGAATTGTCGGTTGTGGTCGAATAAGTGTCAAGATCGGTTGATAAAACGGGAGCGATCTGACGATCTGTGTGCGAACGGTCGAAGCGTTGTCGTTTAACCCGTGATCGTTCGAGCAGCGGCCCGCGAGTTGAACCTTCAACCCCCGTGCCGCTGCTCCCGAACTCAATTACAATTGTGGTTTCACGACGAACGAACCGGCCGGGCCAATCATTTTGACCGGTTTGTAACCGGCCTGCTCGATGGCTTCCCACATCGCGCGTGGTGAAGGCGAAGTTCCCGGCTGCGGAATCACGGTCATCGTCGAAGTGGCCACATCGCCTTGCGAATTGGCAACGCCGGGTACAAGCACCAACTTGCCCGACATCTTCTTGGAGCACATCAGACAGTGCATTCCGTCGATGGAAATCGACGTCACCGACTGCGGGGCGGGCGGACCGTCCGCCTGTACCTGTGCCCAACGGTCAGTCCTGTCACCAGTGCAATAGCACTCAACAACTTAGTCGAAAGTAACATGAGAAAACTCCTTAGAACTGAGAATTAAAAAACAGGGTAATGGAGGAACAATGAACACTCAAAAACACTCTGATTACTTGAGATAACTGTCCGGGTCTTTGATCTCCAACGGTTTCTCTTTGGCCAGTTTCACGAACTCTTCCACGCAGGGTGGGCAGCAAAATTGATACTCCTTGCCGCCGACGACCCAGGTGCATTTTGGATTGGACTTCGTCAGCGTGATCGGGCAGATTTTGTCGCCGACCTTCGGTTTCAAATCGTGCTTGGGAACGAAGCTCTTAAACTTTTGTGTGGCGGTCTGTTTGCCGTTGGCTTCAATATCGGCCAACGTGTACGCACCGCCCGGTTGCAGGTAAAGATTGCGTTCCGCTTCGTCGTCGATCCCGCTGGGGGCCAAGGGCGTTTGGTCTACGTGCGGTGCTTTGGCGGCGGCCACCGGTTGCGTCTTCTCCGGTTGAACTCGGTCGGTCGAGCCGTCCCGATTACAGCCCGACAATAAAATCACGCCGACGGGAAACACCACCGCCAAAACGAAAGCTAATTGAAAACGTGACATGGTAAGAGCCTTTCCAAAATCGCCCACTCTCGAAATAGATGGACCGGTAAATGTGCAAAGAAAATCGAACTGCGGGAAGGGAGTAGAGCCTCTCTAGCGCAATTCACGTCCCGGTGTAACAACGGTGAATTTGAATTCGCGAATAGATTCGCGAAAAGTCGCGCGGCAAACTGCCGAGAATTGTCGCGGGCTTAGCAGCGGAGGATGCTGTGGGAGCGCAGAATCTCCCTGCCCGACGAAAGAGAAGGGAATTGGCGAAATCGCGAGTGCTGAAGCAACTCGTTGACAATCGCAGTGACCGGCCATTCGCCAACGCCGACCGCCGCCTCAAATGTCAATTCGTCCAAACCGAAAGCATGAACCATCGGTGTCGTCACCGTCCAATAGGTTCCCTGGACTTCGCCTTGTTGTTTACAGGGACACGACGCAGGATCACCTGGTCGATCTTGATTGCCAACCGGAGAGGATGATTGATGATGGCCGCAGCACTTGTGAAACGAGGTACCGATGAGCGGGAAATCTGGACTTCCGCAAATCGCCGAATGCAGATACGAAACCGTACAACAGCACAGGCTGGAACCTGCCAGGGCGGCGAAACCAAGATACGCGGTAAGGAGGTATCGAAACATCGGAACCTTCCCTAACTCTACGGACGCCAAGCTAAGTTGGTCGGGTTGACAGATTGCAAACCTCATGCAAACGCTCGACCAGCAACACCTGAAGTTTACGGGCAGAGGATGAAATCGTCAACCGCAATGGCATAGCAGCCGCATACCGGGCGACCGGAAACCACCCATGTGAGCCCACCCGCAAGGTCCGCTCACCAGTTGCCCGACACCCAATCTATTTTTGTGGTATTTTCGGACCGCTCATTTCTTGTTGAGCTTGCTTGCCGAGCATGATATCGCTGAAACCTTTGAGGTCGGTCCAGAAGGTTCCTTGTCCGGCGTAAAAGAGCGAGAGCTTGATATCACTCGGCAGACCCGTCGCGAAGACCCATTGGTTGTACGACTCTCCGCCGCCGAAGGCTTTCACGGCGAGTTCAAACTTTTGGGCCTTAGCCTCTTCGAGCAATTGCTGGGCCTTGGCTTCGGCTTCGCCCTTGAGGACGGTCGCTTTGGCTTCGAGTTCGGCCGTGTCTTTGTCGATGGCGGCGACAAGTTGCGTTGTCTTAGCTTTGATCTCCTCGGCCTTTTTCTGACCTTCGGCTTTGACCTGGGCCACCATGCGGGTTGTTTCGACCTCAGTCCGTGAGGCATCAAACTTAACATTTTGTTCCGCTTTGCTCAGATCGGCATTAGTCTTTTGCGTAATTTGTTGCTGATCCAGCGTGAGTTTGTTTTCGTCGGCGACAAAACTTTTCTGGATCGGCCCACGGATTTCTTGGGGAATGGAGATGTAGCGGATGAGTCCGTTGCTTAAAGTGACTTCTTGATGATGCTGCGCATTATGAAACGCCTCGGAAATGTCACTTTGAAATTTCTGACGAGTTTCTCCCACCAGTAGTTCCGGAGCCTTCCATTTCGCCCCATTCGTGTTGCAAATACTCGTGATCTGCGGTTGGATAATTTTATTCTCGACCTCGTCGATGGTGCCATAATTTCTCAATGCGTGTGGGGCTTGCATTGGAAATAAACCCCAGATTAACGTGAAATCCATGTAGATCTCGTAGCCATCATTGGACGTAAATCGCAAACCGCCTTGCGCGTCGACGGCAATCGTCGGCTCTCCACTGGCGTCATAGACCAACTGCCCTTGGCGGTCCATTTTTCGGGCGACCGAAAAACTCTTTTCGCGAAATCCGATTTCGACAACGTCGATTTGTTCTTCCCGAGGATTGACCAAATAAAGTCCCGGTTGCAAAACGTTGTCGTCGATGCCCGCCTTCGTTTTCTTGATGCTGTCTTCGGTCAAGTGCGTGACGACACCAACGTATCCCGTCGGAATGCACACCCAGCCCGACATCCGCATTTGCTTCGCGCCAGCCGTTGTTTTGGCATCGATGGTGTCGAACTTATAGGCATAGGAATTAACACGATAACGACCGGGGCCATAAACCTTTCGCAAAATCCCCTTGTACTTGGTTTCGCCAATATCCCCGTCCACCAAAAACTGTTCTTCCTTCAGTTCGTCGCCCATCTTGCTGCTGACGAGCGCGACCTGTCCAGGTTTGACCACTTGATCGGGAACAAGCTCGCGGACCCACCAGATTGGGCAATAAAAGTGGCGACCTGGCCCGACCATCCGTTCCAATTGCCCGACTTCAATCGGGTTGCCGTTCTCGTCCACTTTGGCGAAATGCCCCGGTTGAGCGGAAGGAGGATTGCCAAAAACCAGCGGGCCTTTGTATTGCAACATCAGGCTGAAGCCTTGCGGCACGTAAATGCGATTCACGGTCCATTCAAAGACTTCCCAGCCAATGAATGCGGCGACAATCGGCACAAGCAGCAAAACCTGTTTGCCTCGAATTCGTTCTTGAAACTGACGGACAATGTCGTTGTATTGCATATTTCCACCTGGATGATGGTAAGAGTGTTTGGATTTACTTGCGAACTACTTTTTCTTCTCGTCGTGTTTTTCATCGCCCGACTTATCTTTAACTGGGGCGAACGATTCAAAAATTCGCATGATCGGGCTGTCGGCCGTGTTGACCATGATTTGCCGATAGGCCGATGACATTTTTTGGAAGAGTACATATTGGGCGAATTGTGCCCCGCTGCCGCCAAAAGCAGCTACCGATTTTTTCCAACCGGCCGCTTCGGCTTCGTTCTTGAACTTCACCACATCGGCGGCGGCTGTTCCCCGCGAGATGATCGCGGCCGCTTCGTCCTGAGCGGCGTCCAATTTGAGCTTTGCGACCGCTTTGTTCTCGTTGGCTTTGGTTTCGCTGATACCTTGAAGTCGTAGCGCCTCCGTCGTGGCTATATTGACTTCTTGCTCCGCTTGGACCAAGGCCGAACTTCGTAAAACCATTTTTTCTTCGACCGCAAACTTCCCTTTGGAATCTTGTTGCAAAATTTCTTGTTCGTACTGTTTCTTTTCCTGCTTGGCCACTTCCCGTTCGCGAATCGGTTTGGCAATTTGTTGCGGTGGCCGCAGATCGCTGATTAAGGCTTGCACGATTTCAATACCCGTTTCGGCACAAGCCGCTTTAAGTGCTTTCTGAAACTTCTCCTGAAATTTTGCCCGGGTGTCGCCCTGCATCAATTCCCGCCCCAGATTGTTGGAGCCTTCCAGGCGGCAAAAACTGCGGGCGTTCGGCACAATCACCGTCCGAATAATGGCTTTGTCGAGATCCTCGCCCGCCAACGTTTCGTTATAAAGCACAAATACTTCGGCCACGCGATCGGGTTGAATTCGATATTCAATGACCCCGTCGAGACTGACCCAAAAGCCATCCTTCGACGGAAAACCAAAATCTTTTTCTTCTGTCATCAAATTGTGCCTTTGACTGCGGCAATCGACGATGTTGATTCGCCGCACGTAGGGATTGACGTAGTAGGTTCCCGGTTCCAGCGTTTCTTCCTGCACCCCGCGATAACCCTTGGGAACGAGCAACCGCTTCGAATCGGCCGCATATACTTCCGGCCCCGCAATCGGCCCGGAAAGGTGCGTATCGACTCCTTTGAAACCGGCCGGGATCGTGATTGGTTCGCGAATCTCGACCTCTTCCAGCAACGTGTTGATCGGATATCGACCGCCCGACTTCAGAATATCATGGACGATTCCCTTTTGTGTCGGCTTCGTCGCGATGAATTCGCCCGGCGGAAGTTCGTCGCCATACATCCGAACAAGGACGCCCAGTTTGCTTTCCGGAATGTCGACTTGCGGAACGACTTGCCATTCATACGTATAAGGATTGCGAAAGTGGCGGCCTTCCGTCAACATCTCGCGCTGCACTCCCTTGTACTCGGCCGACGGCGCGGCGACTTCGCCTTTTTCAAGGTCGAGTCCCGTCTTCTTAATGAGAATCGCCACGTGTCCTCGCGGGACATCAATGATGAAACCGTTGTACAGCATCCAGCCCAACGCCACGATTGCGATCAGGGCCAGCAAAATTGCCCACACAATCGGATTGGGTGCCGCATTCGCATTTGGACGGCGGGAAGGAGGCAAGGCGTTGATAAAGTCGCTGGCCATGTGTGTTCAGTCCTGGTGAAGTTATCTTACTCAGATGGTGTTATTTTGGAGTTTTGCTAGGTCGCGGACCGGACGGCGGGCCCTTCGTAGACACGGCGTCTAGCCACGTTACACAAGCGGCGAGACGCCGCTTGTACGAAGTTGTATCTGCCTCAAAAGTATAGCTCATAACAACTTGTGACATTTGAGAAGTCCCCTTACCGGTAATTCGTTCGGCGGAACTCGTTCTTGGATAACACTTTATTGCGGCTTGGCACGCCGCCGTAACCCCTATCAGGCCATGATGTTACAAACCTGTTACCCTACGAATGTGGGGATTCGACTATGATTCAGTCGATGTCACGGGTGATGGCCAACACCCGACGGCAACAAGTTAAAACCCCTTTCGAGTCAGTCCCACACTAAGGAGCCAGTCATGCGAGTGAAAACGATTTTTAGTCTTGCCGTGTTGTTTTCCGTCGTTGGATCCGTGTTTGCAATTCGAGCATTCGCCTGTGGAACGCCCTGCGAACGAAATGCTTGCCTTGTCGTTTCAGATGATGCAGCGATTCGCGAAAAAGCCATCACGGCGTTGCGTCAAGCTGGACCCGAAGGTCTACAGGCACTCGTCGATACATTTCAAGATGTCATTGATCAACACGCACTCATTTCGCAAGTGAACGCCATTGTACTGGTGCCAGCCGCCACGGACATCAAGGCTCTTGTCGAGGCCAAGCAAGCCGCCGAACTCGC
>JAYUFG010000289.1:0-12967 GCA_043738845.1 Planctomycetaceae bacterium | reverse complement strand
ATCGCACGGGACCAATGGTCGCGACCAGCGGTGGCGTTCACCCGCGGCGTCCGACCGAATTCACCCCACATGACGATAATCGTGTCGTTCAACATCCCCCGTTCGTCGAGGTCTTGAATGAGCGAACTTAGTCCTTGATCGAGGGCCGGCAACTGTCGCGACAGACTCTTGAAGTTTTCGCTGTGCGTATCCCAACCACCCCAGGAAAAACTGACCACCCGCACGCCACACTCGAGCAACCGCCGCGCGGTCAAGAACGGGCTGAGGCTTTGGCCCATCGAGTCTTTATAGCGAGCGCGAACCTTGGCATCTTCTTTTTCAGGGTTCAGAGCGTCGGCCAGTTTGCTCGACGTAATCACGCCGAAGGCTTGTTGGTTGAAGGTGTCCATCGCCTCCATCTTCTTGGTCGTGTCGGCTTCGCGGCGCGAGCGATCAAGTTCGACCAACAGTTGTTCGCGATTGTGCAAACGATCAACCGTGATCTCTTTGCTCAACGTCAAGTTCGTGCGGCCCGTTCCGTCGGGACGGAAGCCACCGAACATCGGGCCGAGGAACCCATATTTTGAATTTCCGCTCAGGTCCATGAAGCGCGGAACCGCACCGTTGCTGACACCCTGCATTTTCGCAACGACGGAACCAATGCTCGGGTGACCGCCGATGGATTTCAGATCGTTCTCTGACCAGCCCGTCTCGGTTTGAAAAGGAGAGTGTTCGTCCCGAACGCCAGTGAGGGAACGCACGATGGCGAACTTGTCGGCCATCTTGGCCAACTGTGGCAGGTGCTGACAGATTTGCATTCCAGCGACGTTCGTCGAGATCGGCTGAAACTCTCCGCGGATTTCGGGCGGGGCGTCAGGCTTCAGATCAAACGTATCGAGGTGCGACGGTCCGCCACTCAAATAGATATTGATGATCGACTTTTTGGAGCGATCTCCGCCGGTCCCTTCGGCCCGCAAAATTTGGGGCAGCGACAACGCCCCCAACGAGCCGATGCCCATCGCACCCACTCGCAAAAAGTTCCGGCGGGAAACACCATCACAATAACGGGGTGAATGACCAAGCAGCGTCAACATGGCGGGAGCCTCCAAAAAAAGGCCGAGGGTGGGGTGGGACGCAACGTAGCAGCCTCTACTTTATACCAAATCGGCAGGACGAAGCAATATCCGCCCCTGTTTCCACGTTTTTCCCCGACTAAATCACGTTTTGTCCAGTCAGGCGTTCGGCAAACTCGCCACAGTTGTCCGAGCATACGCAAAAAGCGTAATTCAAAGACCCCTTTGCGATTCATTCACGGCCCGATTAAAACGGACGTATCACGCCCAATCCCTCTCACTGTGGTGCCAAGATGCTCCTTCCATTTCTGCGATACATTCCGGTAAATAACATGCTTCATCGCATTCTGTCCGTGCTGAAGGTTCCAGTAGTGATGTCGGTCTTGACTATTGTTTCCGTCAGAACCGTTCACGCCGAAATGAAAATCCCCGCCTTCACCGCCTATATCTCGCCGAATCCAAACGGGGCCAACGTCTCTGAAAAAAAGGGGGGCATCAGCAATTGGAACGACCCGGCTGAACAAATTCACTGGTTCGGCGAAATCAAAACGCCGGGTAAGCTCGAATGCAGCGTCGTGCTTCGCCTGCCCGCCAATGTCACGTCGAAACTTCGCCTCGCTGTCGGCGAACAAAAACAAGAGGAGGAAGTAACCGGCCAAGGTGCCGACGCCGTGACCGTACACTTTGGCACGTATGAGATTACCAAGCCCGGCTATGTGAAGTTCGCACTCGAGTCGTTGAACACGAAGGGTCGCCCGAACGGAGATGTCGAGACGCTTGTTCTCAATGGTCCCGCCGCACAGGACGCTCATTTCAATCTGAAGGAACGTCGGAACGCGGCCTCGGTCCATTTGAATTATCCCCTACCGCAAAAGGAAACCAAGGTCGCCGCGTTTTACTGCGAAGCGACCGGCGTCGAGGAGCCGGTCTTCACTTATTATGAAGTTTGCGGTTGGCACCGAGGTTATTTCGGAATGCAAATCAACAGCGAGAAAGAACGCCGCATCATCTTCAGCGTTTGGGACAGCGGTGGCGAAGCGGTCAATCGTAGCAAAGTCGGCGATGCAAATCGCGTGCATCTCGTCGCCAAAGGAGATGGCGTCGATGCGGGCGACTTCGGTAACGAAGGAACCGGTGGGCACAGTCACTTGGTCTTTCCCTGGAAAACGGGCGAGGTCCAGAAATTCATGGTCACGGCCAAGCCCGACGAGGCAACGCACACAATTTTTTCGGGCTATTATTTTCGGCCCGACAAAAAAGAGTGGATGCTCATTTCGAGTTGGAACGCGCCGCAGGACGGCGGCTGGCTGCATGGTTTGTATAGTTTCAGCGAGAATTTCAGCGGGAGCAACGGCCAGCTTCGCCGCAAAGCACTCTTTGGGAATCAATGGGGCAAAACGGCTGACGGCGATTGGGTTGAACTGACGACCGCTGCATTCAGTCACGACCGGACGGGAAAGTCAGACCGGCTCGACCGCTGCGCAGGCGTGGAAAATGGGCAATTCTTTCTGTCGCAAGGAGGTTTTGTGGAAGGGTCCACGAAGTCGGGTGAAAAATTTACCCGTCCCGCATTGAACAAAGCACCCAGCGATCTTGTGTTGCCGCCGCTGCCAGCGACCCAGGAGAAAAAATGATCGCAATGTCGTCTTTCGCTCCGCGACAGCACGTCCTTCTACGGACCATCATCGCTTAGCCCGATCGTCCACGACCTGCGAATAACAACACTGCGTTGCATCCACAACCATCCCAAAATAATTCGCGATCTAATGAACGCCAACCCCGCTTTCTGATTTACTACTCGCTCCATGAACCCCGCTCTAAAAAAACTCGATCATGCCGCTGCCGTCGAGTTTTTGCTCAATCGAGTTGATTTTGAACGCGCGGCGAGTATCCCTTATCACGCGCTGGGCTTCAAACTCGACCGGATGCGTGAGTTGCTCGCCCGCTTGGGCAACCCACAGGAGCGTTTGAAAATTGTCCACGTCGCTGGGACAAAGGGCAAAGGTTCCACGTCGGCCATGATCTCCGCCATGTTGACTGCCGCCGGAATACGGACCGGACTTTTTAGCTCGCCCCATTTGGAGAAGGTCGAAGAACGCTTCGCCGTCGATGGCGTTGATTGCGCTGAGACCGAATTGGTGGGACTGGTCGAGCAATTGCAACCGGTCGTCGCCGAGATGGATCAGGATGCGTCTCGATCAACCCCGCTCGATTCCGGTCCGACCTATTTTGAACTGACGACGGCCATGGCGTTATTGCATTTCGTGAATCACGGCGCGACAGCGGCGGTACTCGAAGTTGGCATGGGCGGCCGACTCGACTCTACGAATGTTTGCACGCCCGTCGTCGCCGTCATCACGAGCATTAGCTTCGACCACACCAAACAGTTGGGCAACACGCTCGCCGAAATAGCCGCTGAAAAAGGGGGCATCATCAAGCCGGGCGTCCCGACCATTAGCGGTGTGCTGGACGCCGAACCGCGCGATGTTATCGCCACCATTGGTTGCGAACGAAACAGCCGTCTCATACAAGCCGAGTCCGATTTCACTTTCGACTATCATTCGCCGCACAATCTTCAAAACACTGACCAGAGGGCGACCATTGACTATCGCGACTTGAAATCGGCCGGTGGAGTTTTTAATTTGAATAATGTTTCACTTCCACTAATTGGAAAACATCAAGGGGCCAATGCAGCCGTCGCGATTGCGACCATTCATGAGTTGCAACGGCAGGGTTGGCAAATTGGCGAGCAAGCCATTCGTGACGGCTTAACGTCGCTTCGCTGGCCCGCTCGTGTGGAGATTATTTCACGACGCCCGACGGTTTTGCTCGATGTCGCGCACAATGTCGCCTCGGTGGCGGCACTTCTGGAAGTATTACAGGAAAGCATCGTCGCGAGTCGGCGGATATTGATCTTTGCGACGACCAAGGATAAGGACGTTCCCGGCATGTTGCGACTGCTTCTGCCCCATTTTGATCGCGTGTTTCTAACTCGCTACACGAAAAATCCACGCGGCGTTCCGGTCGATGAGTTGCATCAAATCGCCGAAGAACTGGGCTATTCAGCCTTCGTTGAATCGTGTGCCGATGTTGCAGCAGCCTGGCGTCTGGCTCGGCAAGCGGCGAAGCCAGACGGTTTGATTTGCGTCACCGGTTCCTTTTTTCTTGCGGCCGAAATCCGGGAAGAGCTTGCGTCGGAATAGCCGTCGCGACTGTCGTCTTTTGCGGAGCGAAAGACGACCTTAACCCGCCAGCAAGATCACATTGAACACCGCTCCGCTCCCTGGCGGACTTTCAACGTCAATGCGGCCGCCGTGATCGGTGATGATCCGCCACGCTTTGCACAGGCCAAAGCCGAGACCACGCCCCGCCTCTCGACCGGAATAAAACGGGTCGAAAATGTGCGACCGAGCGTCGGGTGAGATTCCCGGCCCGCTGTCCCGAATGATGATGTGGACGAAAGGTGGTGTCAATGATGTCGGTTCTGACTCGATAGAAATGTCTTCGATGGAAACATCGACCTGACCATCGTGACCGACCGCTTCGAGTGCGTTGACGATAATCGCCCGCAGCGCGACCGTCAATTGCACCGGGTCGCCGGATATTTCGCAACCGCCCGTGGTCGATTTTCGATGATGAATCAACTTGGTGTTCTGCGCGGTGGCGTCACTGGACACTTTGGCGAGCAAATTCTCGATCAACGATTCGAGTTGGATCGGCTCGCGAACCAATTTCGGCGGTCGAGCGAACAGCATTAAGTCGGCGATCATCTCGTGCGCGCGGAACGCCTGCGCGTTGATCGCCGCCAGTCTCCTTCTCCGTTCGGGATTCGACTCTTCCTTGAGCAGCGTTTGAGCGCGAGTGGCAATGTTCGCGAGCGGGTTGTTCAACTCGTGGCCCGCTCCGTAGGCAAAATTCTTGAGGGCTTCGAGTTTGAGGTGTTCCAATTGTCGAGCAAAACTGGCCTGAAGCGATTCCAACTCGCGAATTTTCGCCGCCAATTGGGGAAGCTGCTCGAACGGCTCTCGCCGAGAACGCTTTTCATTCGGCAAAACGACCGAGAATTCCTCGGCGGAATGCCATGTGAGTTCCTCGGCCAGATGTTCGGCCAGCCACTCGGCCGACACATTCGCATTCTCAAAATTCGGACCGCCTCGTTGGACCGCCCGACAGACGATCCATTCGGCCAATACCGGATCACGGACAAAAGCCTCGCGCAAGATTTTCACTCGCCCGGCCTGATCGGCAATAAGTGCGGAGATCAACTGCTCGGCTGTATGTTCCGTCAGCGGCCAGCGACGCAGTGTACCGTCATCGCCGATAAAGCTGGGAAGGAACCACATCGGCATAAAAAACGGCTCCCCGATGAAGGGAGCCGTTCGCGTAAGTCGTTAATTTAATTGTTTAGCTGAGCGAGTTCGCCCAACGGCTAATGGCCCAGGATCACTTTGCATAAAATATGTTAGTGGTAATCCAAGAACCCTCACCCCGGCCCTCTCCCGGAGGGAGAGGGGGACTATATTGGAAAGGCCGTTAGTGGGCGTGAGCCATTTCCATATCCAAGTGTTGGCACATCCGCTCGATCAAGTGTTCGACCTCAAACGGTTTTTGCAGGAAGTCGTTCGCACCCGCCAGTTTCAGGTCTTCGATCTTGTCGGTCTCGACCATGCCAGAGATGCAAATGATCTTCACATCGTCCATCGTGCTGTCGCCGCGAACGCGAGTGCAAACTTCTTTGCCGTTGATGTCGGGAAGCATCACGTCGAGGACCAACAGGTCGGGGTGATATTCCTTGACCATCATTCCGGCGTCGAAGCCGTTATTGACGGAGCGGACCTCAAAGCGGCCATCCCGTTCGAGGACGTCGGTAATCAGTTCGACCAATTCCTTGTCGTCGTCAACGACGAGGATTTTCCGCTTGCCACTTTCGAGGGCATCGGTCGGGATTTGGTTGTCCCGCATAAACAGGAACAGTTTGTCGCGTGGGATGCGGCGGAAGCGGCTTCCCGGGACGCGAAAGCCTTGCAGTTGTCCGGAGTCAAAGCAACGAATAATCGTTTGCTGAGAGACCTTGCAAATTTTAGCCGCCTCGCCAGTCGTGAACACGGTTTTCATTTTCAAAATCACCCTCCCTAGCCGATTGGTTAGGCTAGTCTAAGCGGTACTCCCGATGGGCCTGATCCTCTCAAACCCCTGAAAGCACCTATTCCTCCGTGAGCGTTAGATGGCACCTAGCCAGAATAAACGCGAATCCGTAAACGTTATTTTCTGCCCCCGATTTTGCGACGGTATATTCTGGAACCCATAATCCGCAGGTTGCCCCCTAATCGGCAGATTTAACCGTCCCTGCCGGGTTTACCAGCTTTACCGTGACGGAGGGAATTATAGCTATCTTACCCAGTGAGTCAAGATTGATTTATTTAACGCAAATCGCGAGAGGGAAACAGTTTACGTAAACAGGTCATTTTTTGCGAAAACCATTTTTCGATTGGCAAGAATCACCCTGAAAACACCCTGTTTACACTATCTTCACGCCCGAGAAACACCGCATTTCACGCAGATTTACCCATCGGCGAGTTCGCGAGACGCTCGTTGTTAGGAGCCTCGCTTGCAAAAATCCGACCGGCCCTGTTTCGTTTCCAAATCGGCCGTAAAGCCACCAACCCGCTCGGTGGACCGCACCAATTGTAGAACTACCTACGTCGGTCTGTGGGGCCGTAATTTCCGGTTGTCATTCGACTTGCTACGCTGTCCGTAAGCCTTCGTGATAGAATGTCCAAAGGTGGTTCGTTCACATTTCACGGGACGGCATGAACCAGGGAATAAAATCATCGATGCGGCCAAACGGACGGAGTGACGTCCTGCGCCCAGGTCGTCGGGCATGGTGGTATCGTAATGGTCCCTCGGTTGCTGTCTTGGCCATCGCGGTGGCGTTTACCCTGGCGGCGTGGTGGGCGACGCTAAAGTATGTACGGCTTAAAGCACAGCCCGAATTCGATGTCGAGGTCCAGCGTCTGCATACCCTGATCACACAAAAAATGCAGGACAACGAGGACGCTCTGCGGGGTGCCCGTGGTTTATTCGCGGCGAGTGAGTCGGTCCGCTGGTACGACTGGAACGAGTACATTAAGGAACTTGATCTGCGGTCGCACAATGAGGCCGTTTCGACGATGGCGTATATTGAAGCCGTCTCGCGGGACGAGTTGCCCAAGTTGTACGAAAATCTAAAAACGCAAAAAGCACCAAAGTTTGAGGTTTCTCCTCCCGGTGATCGTGACCCGTACTATGTGGTGAAGTACGTTTACCCAGAGGTCAAAATGTCGGGTGGGATTTCACTCGGTCTTGATACGGCCACAAATCCCGACTGGCGGCGTGCCCTGGAAGGTTCGCGGGATGCCAATCAACCGATGTTAACCAGCAAATTTTCTGTGACCAAAGCCGCACAAGCTGCCGACTGTGTGCTGATGTGTTCGCCCGTCTTCAACCGAAATGAATTGACGCTCGAAGGTTGGGTTGTTTCGCAAATCGAACTGGCACAAATGTTTCGCGATGTCCGTCGCGAGTCGGGCGATTTGATCGACTTTCGCGTCGAGGACGAAAATGGGTCGGGCGACAAGACTCTGCACGACAGTGCCTCTCCGGTCCAATCGACCGATCACACGCCCGTCTTTTTCGTGCGACGAATGGGAAGTTTTGGCAACCGCACTTGGCGAATCGAGTATTCGTCGCGGTCAGAGTTCGACGAGAAAGTACGGGATCGCTGGACACCGCTGATGGTTTTGGGCAGTGGTATTTTGGGCAGCCTGTTACTGTTCGGCGTCGTCTGGCGAATGAATCGCCATCGGATGAAAGCCTTATTGGCGGCCGAACACTCGACGGACTCGTTACGAGAAAGCGAGCACAAGCTCCACTCGATCCTGGACAACACCTCGGCCGTGGTCTACGTCAAAGACTTGGACGGCAAGTATCTGCTCGTCAACGATTCGTTTTGCCGACTTTTCGGTGTGACCCAATTTAGTATTGTCGGAATGACCGACTTAGAAATCTTTCCCGAAAAAATGGCGGCCGCGTTTCGCGACAACGATCTTCGCGTCGCCGAAACGAAAACGTCGCTACAGGTTGAAGAGATTGCCCCGCACGAGGATGGGCCACATACCTATATCTCGAGTAAGTTTCCGTTGTACGATGCCACGGGCCGGTTGTATGCCGTCGGGGGCGTTTCGACCGACGTGACGGCTCTCAAGCGGGCGCAACAGGCCCTGCTCGATTCCGAGGTCCGCTATGTTTCACTTGTCGAGAGCCTGCCACTGGCGACTTGGAGCAAAGACACCGAAGGTCGTTTTACGTTTTGCAATAAACGTATGGCCGACAGTTTCAAAATGGCTTCCAAGGACATCATTGGAACCGACGACTATCGCCATTTTTCTCGCGAGTTGGCCGAGAAGTATCGGGGTGACGACCGCAAAGTTATGGCCACCAAAACATTCTTCGAGGACGTGGAAGAATATCAGGCGGCGCATGGCGAGAAAACCTATATTCAGGTTCTCAAAGCACCGATTTGCGACGCGCATGGAGTTGTCATCGGAACGCAGGGAATGTGGTGGGATGTGACCGTCCGCAAACAGGCCGAAGCCGCCATGATTACCGCGATGGAAGCAGCCGAAGCAGCCAATCGGGCCAAAAGTGCGTTCCTCGCTAACATCAGCCACGAAATTCGCACGCCGATGAACGGCATCATCGGCATGACCGAACTCGTCCTAGATTCGCACCTCACGCCCGAGCAGCGCGAGTATCTTGAATTGGCTAAAGAATCGGCCGACTCACTTCTCAAAGTCATTAACGACGTCCTCGATTTCTCCAAAGTCGAAGCGGGCAAGCTCGAACTCGATCCCCATCCCTTCGCTGTCCGCGAGTGTTTGGGTGATGCTTTGAAGACGCTTGCCATTCGCGCTCATCAAAAAGATTTAGAGTTGGCCTGTCGTGTGCAGCCCGCCGTTCCCGAAACCTTGGTTGGCGACGCGGGCCGGCTGCGACAAGTCTTGCTCAATCTGGTTGGCAATGCGATCAAATTCACCGAGCGGGGCGAAATTCTCGTGACGGTCGATTGGGCTTCCGACGAACCGTTGCCCGAAAGCAACGGAGACACCACCCCGCCGCCGACACGTCTTCACGTCCGGGTCGCCGACACAGGCATCGGAATTCCACTCGACAAACAGCAAGCCGTTTTTGAAGCCTTTGAACAAGCCGATAATTCAACCACCCGCAAATATGGCGGAACCGGTTTAGGACTTTCGATCTCGTCGCGGCTCGTCGAATTGATGGGCGGCCGAATTTGGGTCGAAAGCGTACCGAACGAAGGGAGTGTGTTTCATTTCGATGTGCCGCTGCAAATTGGCGAAGCAACCACAGGCCGTCCAACGTATCCTGCGAACGAGTTGCGAAACCTGCCCGTCCTCGTCGTCGATGACAACGGTACGAATCGTTTGATTCTTCAGGAGACGGTCGCTCAATGGGGCATGATTCCCGCCTGCGTCGAAAACGCCAGCGATGCCCTGCAACGGTTGAAAACAGCAGCGGAGGAAGACCGCCACTTTGCCATTGTCCTGACCGATGCTCACATGCCGCACGTCGATGGCTTCGACCTTTGTCGGCAAATTCGCGAATCGTCCGACTTGGCTCAAACTCCGATTGTCATGTTGACCTCTGGCGACCGGCCCGGCGACGCACTTCGCAGTCGCGAGTTGGGAGTCGCAGCTTATTTGATCAAACCGGCCAAACAGTCTGAATTGCAAGAGGCGATTCTCACTGCCTTAAATCCCAACGAATTGAACCTGGATACGCCGACCGTCGAGGTCGGGACGACGATGATTCCGCAGCGGAAACTGTTCGTCCTCGTCGCCGATGACAGCGCGGTCAATCAAAAACTGACGCAGACACTTTTGAAAAAGTGGGGGCATGAATGTGTCGTCGTCAGCAACGGTCGAGAGGCGGTCGCCGCCAGTATTCGGCATGATTTTGATTTGGTTCTGATGGACGTGCAAATGCCCGAGATGGACGGCTTTGAAGCGACCGCCGCCATTCGCGAGCAAGAACGTGTAAGTGACAATCGCTTAGCCGGAGCGTCCACGCCCGGCACCGCGGCCATTCATGAACAAGAACGTGTGAGTGGCAAACACCTCTCGATCATTGCCACGACAGCCCACGCGATGCGCGGTGATCGCGAGCGTTGTCTGCTGGCGGGAATGGACGGTTATCTCAGCAAACCGATTCGTGCCCGCGAGCTGTTCGACACGTTGGAACAATTCGGTAACGGTCACGCCCGCACAACGAACGTCGAGCGGCCGATTCCCGCTCCGAGCGAAAAAAGTGGTTGGGATTATGAGCACGCCTTGCACGCTCTCGATGGCGACCGTTCCCTCTTGCGCGAGTTGGCCATGGCATTTTTGGAGGAGTGTCCGACCAACTTACGCAGGATCGAGGACGCCTTACGCACGTCCGACGGTGCGAAGTTGCGAATGGCAGCCCACACGATCAAAGGTGCGCTGGGACATTTTGCCGCCTGGGACGCTTATCAAGCGTCTTTGGACCTGGAAACAATCGCCCGTAGCGGTGACCTTTCCACCGCCCCGAGTGCTTGGCACGCGATGCAAGAACACCTTCACGCGGTCATGCCCTCATTGACCGCCTTCGCTCGCGGCAGCATCACTCCCAGCGGCGGTTAGAAAATCGTCCCAATGATCGCAATAGTCGGTTAGCCGCGCAAGAGAAGCGGTAAATAATCCAGGATGGATCGCGGTTAATGTTAGATTGGGAAGTTCTATTAAGCTAATTCCTTGCCATAAATTTCCGCCGCTTCGTGGGCCAGTTGTTCGCGAAAAATTTTGGCGTTATGGCGAATATCCACCGGCAATGCTTGGCGAATCTGAAAGTGTGAGATGCTCGCGGTCAAAGGATTTGATCGGGCCAGTTCGGAAAGTTCACGTTGCCATCGCTCTCGCTCCTCGCACGCTCGTGGTCTGGGCATCTTTCCCGGTTGCGGTTCTACAAACAGGACCGGGACTTGCTCACCCGGCGGACCGATGCCAACGAGTGCCGAGCGAAAAACGTGCTGGTGATTATTGAAAATAGCCTCACACGGGATCGTGAACATGGTCCCGCTTTTCGTTTGCACGCGGTGGGCCATTCGACCGCAAAACCAAAACCGCCCGGCTGAGTCGAGATAACCGACGTCGCCCATCCTATGCCAAAACGATTTTCCAGCGGCGATCTTGGCGAGCGGATTGCACTCGACCCGCGTGACATACTCGGTCGTAACGACGGGGCCTTGCACGATCAACTCGCCGATTTGTCCCGGTGGCAATTCCTTGATTCGTGAAATGTCGTCGAGTGGCCCATCGTTGATCTCAATCACCTTCCACTGGATTCGATCGAACGGTCGCCCCACGCACACTCCTTGGCCCAGCGCGGTTTTCGAGACGGCCTCTTGTAAGACTTCGGTGGCGGAAATCGTCGCCACCGGCAGGGCTTCCGTCGCACCATACGGCGTGTGGACCTCGCCTGTTTCGGAAATCGCCTCGCGCATTCGTTGCAAAACGTGCGACGGCACCGGCGCACCGGCGGAAAAAACTTTGCTCAACGATGGCAGACGAACGCCTTGCTCCTGACAATATCGGCCGACTTTATTCCACACCGCAGGCGACGCGAACGACTGCGTCACGTTCCAATCCGTAATGGCCTCGACAATTTTTTCCGGATCAACGCTCGCCGGTCGCGACGCATCGAGATCAGGAATGACGGTCGTCACCCCCCACGCCACATTGAACAAACCGAACAAAGGGAAACAGGCCAGATCGACTCCGCCCGGCTCAATCTTGTACTGGTTGCGAATCTCATCGACTTGATTCGAGAAATTTCCGTGCCGGTAGAGAACGCCCTTCGGTGGGCCGGTGCTGCCGGTGGTGAAAATGATCGCGGCCAGATCGTTTTCATCCGCTTGATAAATATCGGGCAAGGGTTCCGCGTTATGACGCAGTTGGGCCAGCGTTGGCCCACCCCAAAACCAACGGCGGCCGACCGTGACGTTGATCTTGGCCTGGGCAAATTTCCCGCGCGTTCGCTGCAACACCGTGCGAATTGCTTGGGCCAAAGGAATTGCGACGAAACCTTCCGGCTGTGCATCCTCCAAACACTTCACCAGATTCTGGCGACCCATTCCCGGATCAATGAGAACGGTCACCGCCCCCACTTTGAACATTGCAAAAACCAGCGACACGAAATCAATGCTCGGACGGACCAAGAGAGCCAGCCGAGTACCGGGCGTTACTCCCAGGCTGCGCAAACCGGCGGCGATTCGACTGCTGTCGTCGTCCAATTCTCGAAACGTAATCTTCGCGTATTTGCGTTCGCCAGTGCCAAGGTATCCTAACGGCTGCGCAACGGCGACAGCATTCGGCCGTTCGCTGGCAACCACGATCAGCCGGGCCGCAACATTGCAGGAACTCGTCGAACGCTCCGGTGAAATTTCTTTAATTGGCATCCCGGTAGTCGTATAGTCCGCTGTGCGGACCTGGGGTTCGCGAAACATTCGATATTATTCGCGAAACAACCGGCGTCGCGAAACAATGGTCCGCATAGCGGACCCTACAGAACGGTCGCAATACAATTCATTCACATATTCTCGCGACACTGTCCGACAAGCGGTTACATTTGCTTGTTACTCGGCCAGCAGCTTTTCGATTTTCTCGCCCATTTTTTCACGGGCTTGAAAATCGTGGACCTTGCCATCTTTACCAACGAGCCACATCGTGGGGATGCCGTTGATTCCATACTTGCGGCCATACTCGTTTTCCCAACCTTTGCCGTCGAAGTACTGCGGCCAAGTCATCTTTTCCTTCTCGACGAAGGCCGTCAGCTTG
>JAYUFG010000288.1:0-4895 GCA_043738845.1 Planctomycetaceae bacterium | reverse complement strand
TCGAAGTGAATTTGCCGGTAATGATCGGCAGATAAGGTAATGGGCGTGAAATGGCTGTAGTATTACGATTCTTGCTGGAACCAAACATGGTCACGCGGGCGGCTCGTAACATCCCCCGCACAGAGCCAAATGTGGCCGCGACGGCGGACGGTTCATAACCACAATGGACCATGCAATCTTGACACTTAGCGTTGCCACTCGCGCGGCCATAATTCTTCCATTCGGTCGAACTTAACAACTCGGCAAATGTTTCGCAGTAACCCTCATCCAATAAATAGCACGGCTTCTGCCAACCGAAAATGTTGTAGGTCGGGCTTCCCCAAGGAGTGCATTCGAGCGACCACTTGCCTTGCAAGAACTCTAGGAACAGCGGCGATTGATTAAACTTCCACCGCCGCTTGCCGTTGCCCAACAATTGCTGAAACAGATTTTGCGTATGTTCGCGTTTAAGGAAATGATCCTGGTCGGGTGCTTTCTCATATCCATAGCCGGGAGAGATCATCATCCCTTCCACGCCCAGGTCCATCAACTGATCGAAAAACGCTCGATAACGCGCTGGCTCGGCGTCGTCGAACAAGGTTGTATTCGTGGTCACGCGAAAACCGGCGGCGAGTGCCGCTTTGACGGCGCGAATTGCCACATCAAACACGCCATCCCGACAAACGGCTCGATCATGTTCCTCTTGCGGACCATCCAGATGGATACTAAACGAAAAATACTTGGAAGGTGTAAATCTCGGCAGTGCTTCTTCTAACTTAATTGCGTTCGTGCAGAGATAAACATATTTCTTTCGCGCGACAAGGCCAGCGACGATCTCTTCAATCTGCGGATGGAGGAGCGGCTCTCCGCCGGGTATCGAAATGATTGGTGCGCCACACTCATCCGCCGCGTGAAAACATTGTTCCGGCGTTAATTGTTTGCGTAAAACCTCGACGGGATGCTGGATTTTTCCACAGCCCGCACAGGCCAAATTACAACGGAGCAAAGGCTCCAACATCAACACGAGTGGGTACTGTTTGTTCCCGCTGAAACGCTTACCCAGCACATAGGTCGCAACGGTCCACATTTGCGAAACTGGAATAGCCATGAGGATGATTTCGATTAAGTGTTCGTAGTGGTTGGTTAATGTTTTTCGTTTCGCCGTTGAGCCGCAATCCCGCAGGGATGCGCTGCTTCAATTTCACGCTTTCAATCTCCGATTGTCACTCCATTATCGCCAACGCCAACTCAGCCAAATGCAAAGTATTCTTATCCGACTCGCAATTCAAATCGCTCAGCGAGTTTGCAAATCGCGAGAGGGCCATGAGCGGAAAATAGATGCGGTAATAGTGATAGCGAAGATAAAACACGAGCGGAAAACCGGTGCCGGTGAATTCCGTTTCTTCCCAGGTGCCATCGGTGCTTTGTGTATTGATCAAGTGTTGGATTCCGTCGGCGACCGCCCGATGACGACCTTGACCGGCGGCCAGCAAACCCAAAATCGCCCAGGCCGTTTGCGACGGCGTGACCGGCCCTTGGCCGCGCAATTGCGGTTCGGCATAACTGTCGGGTGATTCTCCCCAACCGCCGCACGGGTTCTGGTGGGCGATCAGCCAATTCGCTCCCGCGACAATGGCCGGATCGTTCTGCGGAACGCCGACCGCGACCATGCCCGTCAGAACTTGCCAAGTTCCATAGATATAATTGACACCCCAGCGGCCGAACCAACTTCCGTCGGCCTCTTGTGTGCGACGAAGGTAAGCAACCGTTCGATCAATGACCGGGTCGCCGAGTTTCTTACCCCGTTGGGCCAACGCCTCGAGGGCGCGACTCGCGAGGTCGGGAGAACTGGGGTCGATCATCGCGTTGTGATCGGCGAAGGGAACATGACACAGAAATTCGGCCGTGTTGTCTTTGTCGAACGCCCCCCAACCGCCATCGCTGTTTTGCATCGACAGGGTCCACTGCTCTGCGCGAGTCAGCGCGGCCGCGACCTTATCCAGCGTCGCAAACTTTTTCAAAGCGTCGTGTCGATCATCGGCCCGAAGTTCCGCAACCAATTCCAACTCAGGCACAAAATCATTGGGATTCGTGAGCGAGTCCTGAAATTGCGTCTGCAACGCCATCATCACCATGATCGTGTCGTCCACATCGGGATAGAACTCATTGGCGAATTCAAAACACCAACCGGCCGGTTCGGCCGCGACATTGTTCGCCCAATCCCCTTTTCGCCGAATCTCTTGCGACAAGAGCCAGCGAACCGACTGTTGTACCGCCGGATGATCGCGACGGACCCCTGCGTCGGCCAACGCCCGTAGCGTGATTGCCGTATCCCAGACGGGCGATTTGCACGGTTGCAGCCGGGCCGTGTCGTGTTCTTCAATAATCAACCCTGCGAGCCGGTCCTCACAGTACTGCATCTCAGGACTGTCGTCCTTGTAGTTCAGGCACTTCAGGGCGATGATGCTCCAGATCATCGGCGGAAAAATCGCACCCAGTCCGTCGCTCCCCTCGAAGCGTTCGACCATCCACCGCTTGGCGGCGGCAATACCCCGCTGGCGGAACGGCATCCACCCACGCCGTTCGAGAAACTTCAGTACCTTATCCAGACGGCGAAAGTTTCGTTCCCAACTGAAAGGATTGCGACTGCGATTTTTGCCGGGACAACGTAACTCGGGCCATTCGCTCGGCGGCTTTAGGAATAGCTCGCGAATGCCCAATTGCGGGTCAATGTTCGCAACCGGCCGAAACGCCGACATGATCGACAACGGCACCAAGATCGTTCGCGACCAGGCACTGATCGAGTACAGATTGATTGGAAACCATCTCGGCAGCAAACAAAACTGCGGCGGCACGACGGGACACTCTTCGTAGGATATTTGTCCCAACAGAGCCAAGTAATATCGCGTGAAGCTGTTCACGGCGTCGGCCCCACCGTTGGCCAAAATGGCGGTCCTGGCCCGCTTCATTGGTTCGTCACTCGGATCGTAACCGGTCAGCTTGAGGGCAAAATAGGCTTTCACACTCGCGCTGATTTCCAATTTACCGCCGGGATAGATCGCCCAGCCGCCATCGGGCAACTGTTGAGCGAGCATCTGGCGAGCCGTTTTTTTGCAAATGGCGGAGTTGGCGCGCCCCAAAAAGGCCTGCAACAAAATGAACTCGCTCTCGAGGATTGTGTCCCCTTCGAGTTCGGCGACCCAATATCCGTCCGGATGTTGAGCCGACAGGAGCCATTGTCGCGTTCGCAAAATCGCGCTGCGCAGCGGAGCCGTCTGGGCTTGGGAGGTCACGATATTGAAGGCGGAAGGCGCACCATCCTCGGGGCCATCCGCAGCAACGACACGAACGTGTCGGGTTGAACTCATAAGATACTTCCCTGCATGGTTTGCGTGCTTCCTTGACGCGCCTCCGTAACGAGCGACTTTCGAGCAGAAATGCCGCTCAACCCGTTCGCAATCCACGAACGGACCAAGCCTGCTAGAAAGAGATGATGAGTTTACGAAACAAGCCGTGAGCGGGCAATAGCAGCACTGCTAGCACGGCGGCACTTTCATGCTAATACGAGGCACCGTTTTTCCTGCCAAAATTGGCATATTGAACCGTGCCCTGCTGCGGGGTTGTAACGGGGCGAAGGTTAGGCCAAACTGGAGCGGTTTCGCGGTTGGCACGAAACCGGCCGCGATGAATCTCTCCCTAGCGGTCTGTTTGTCGTCTGTATTTTTTCGATGCCCATGAACATCTTGCGTGAGTTGCAACGGCGGTTTTCGAACGCCCTGAAACATCTGGTTGCCGATCCGTCGGAATATGTGGCCCAAATTCGCCGCAGTCAAGATGCGAAGTTTGGCGACTATCAGGCGAACTTTGCGATGCCCCTGGCAAAGCACTTGGGCCGCCCCGGAGCCGCACGAGAAATCGCCCAAGAGGCCATCGCTCGACTTGACGTGGCCGACTTGTGCGAGCCGCCGGAGATCGCCGGGCCGGGCTTTATCAATCTACGTTTGAAGACCGACCGCCTCGAAAATTTGTTGCTCGCCGCGCTCCGTGATCCGAGCCAGCGGCTAGGTATTGCACCCGCCGAAACGCCGCAGACCTACGTCATCGACTACTCCGGGCCGAACGTCGCCAAGCCGATGCACGTCGGCCATATTCGCTCGACCGTGATCGGCGACGCCATTGCCAGGACACTGCGGTTCCTCGGTCACCAAGCGGTCGGCGACAATCACATTGGCGATTGGGGGACGCAGTTCGGAATGATCTTGTATGGGTACAAAAACTTTCTCGACGCGAAAACCTACGCCGCAAGTCCCGTGACGGAACTCGCCCGGCTATATCGCCTCGTGCGAAAGTTGGTCGATTATCATGCGGGCAAACTGGCTCTGCCGGGACAACGTGCGAAGATCGCGGCGCAAGAGGCCGAAATCGCCGCGCAAAAACAATCTTCCACAACGGCCGACCTGACCACGAAAAAGAAAATCGACAAGTCGCTGCGACAACTCGAACGGTCGATCGGCGACAATCGCACGGCCCTGTCCGAACTCGAACAGAAAATTGCCGAGGTCGAAAAATCAGCCGAACTATTGAAGCTGGCGAATGAACATTTCCGGATTGGCACCGCCGTCCTGGAAGAGACCGCCAAATTGCACGCCGACGACGCGGAGAATTTGCGACTGTGGAAAGAGTTTTTGCCACCGTGTCTCGAAGATATTGAACATATTTATCGGCGGCTGGGCGTGACGTTCGATTGCACGTTGGGCGAAAGTTTTTATCACGACCGACTGCAAGGCGTCGTGGATGACCTCACGCAGCGAGGAATTGCCCGCGATAGTGAGGGTGCCCGTTGCGTTTTTCTCGACGGCTTTGAGACGCCGCTGTTGATTCAAAAGCAGGACGGTGCGTTTTTGTACGCGACGACC
>JAYUFG010000287.1:0-4899 GCA_043738845.1 Planctomycetaceae bacterium | reverse complement strand
CGAAGCAGATCATCGAATAGTCGCCCGGGATTGGTCCGTCCGATTCAATATCAACCATGACGTAGGGCATTCAGCAAAGCACCTTTCGCGGTTTTCGGTGGCGTCCGGCTTTCCACAGGCCAACGAGCGCGAGCAGGCCGAGTAATAACGAACTTGGCTCCGGCAGTGGGACCGCGTTTGCACCGCCGTTGACGCCAGAGTTCGCAATCGGATTGTTGATGTTCACGTCGATCACTTGATAGTCGTCCAGGTTCACGACTCCGTCGAAATTGGTGTCGCCATTGCGATAGGCCGAGTTGGTCTGTCCAAGATGCGTATCCACGGCTTGATAGTCGTCGAGGTTGATGATCCCATCGCCGTTGGTGTCGCCAGCATAAGTGAACTTTACGATGATCGTGTTTGGCTGTACAACGACGGAACCGCTAGGACCATGATACAGCGGCGCAATGAACGGACTGGCGACGGTTCCGACGTTCGTCACGCCATCGCCCCAGCCTTGGTGTTGCAGGTTCAACGCCCCGTTGTCGAACACGGCCAGGGTGTACAACGACCCGTTCAAGGCGGCGGTTGAACTGATAATTCCCGTTCCGTTCCAGGGAGACACACCGCCCGTGCGATTGGCACCACTGCGGACCATGTCCATCAGTTCGTTTTCGGTCGCCGCGCCGTCCCCTGGATCGTTGCCATACGTCACAAATAGGTCGTTGTTCTTCAGATCGAGCGTGCCGTAGTAGGTGGTCGGTGATGTCAGATTCGGATATGTCGTGGTCCCGCTAGTGTTGTGATCGATGGAAAGACTCGCCAGCTTGCTGATTTGCGAATCAAGACCGGCGATGGCGTTTGGCGAACCAGTGCTGCTCGCAATCGTGACCTTGGCCGTATTTTGTGCCGCCGTCCCACTGATCGCAAGGCTGTTCTGGACGATCCGATTGGCGGTGATGACCGCATTGTTGCCAACGGTCATGGTCCCATTGAACGTCGTTGCCGAGAGGGGCGTTCCGTCGATGTTGCCCGTCGTAACCGAGCTTCCGGCAACGAGAGCCAAGAGACCGTCGTTCGAGATTTTGCCAACGGAGAGCGTACCCGACCCCGATTGCGACAGTGTCAGCGTCTTGGCGTTGATCGAGTTTTCGATTCCGCCAGCCAAACTCAAACTGCCTCCAGATTGAGTCGTAATATCAAGGTCGCTCGTCGCCGAAGTCACCACCTTTGCGTTGACGACATGTGCCCCGCCACTGGCCATAATCGCTGCGTTGCTGGTGCCATTGTCGAAGTTGAGCAAGCTCGTGGTGCTTGATAAACCGATGGTGTATCCGGTGGAGGTTGTACTGAGAACGAGTTGCCCAATCGTTTTGTCGCCGTTCAGATCGATGGCACTCGTCGTGGCAGATAACCCCGTGTTGTCAAACGTCGCGACGTGTCCCGCACTCGAAGGAATTGCCGTGTTCCAATTGCTGCCGACGCCCGTATTGGTCGTCCATTTATGGTCGCCGCTGCCATTGGCCCAGGTTCCACTACCGGCTGAAACCGCCGTACTCAGTGAATTGGAAACGCTGAAACTATCGAACGTCACGTTGGCCTTGACCGAAGAGGCGGTCGTATTGAAACTATCTTGCCACAGCATGACCGCGAATTGATTGACGGAAAAAGTCGCGGCAGTCGGGATTGATAGTTGAATCGTGGTCACATCGCCGTCGGGACCGCCGATGAGTCCCGAACTCCCTCCGACTAAATTGATGGGCAGCAGACCACTCGGTCCGAGCATTGTAATTTTCATCGTTCGTGTCGCCGCGTTGTAGGTCAATGTCGAGGTCAAAAACGTATCAAGGGGCAGGGGTGACTCGCCCGCGTCACTCAATTTGCTTTCGGCCCGCTTGGGAAACAGAAACTGGCTAAAATAACCCGAGCCATTGCCAGGGTCCGTTTGCACTACGGTTGACATGAGGGATGGCCCACCGAAAGTGGGCGAGACATTCGGAAAATAATCGACGGTAGCAATGTCATAAGATTTGGCCAAACCGGTCCCGCCGCCCGCGCGGTCGGGTCCGGTAGCCCCGCTATTTTGCAGTCCAAACGCAATCTGGGCCGACTGATTGGGGTCGGCGAAATAGCCTGCGCTGGCGATTTTGAATCGCGTTGAGAACTGAAAATCGGTTATGTCGTTCAGTGTCAGGGAGAGATCGGGCACAAGATTCCACGTCATTCGCGTCGTCGCCAGTTGCGTGTCGTAGTGAGCAACCATTGCCCCGCCAGCGACGGAAAATCGCGAGCCGTCTCCGCTCACCGTGGCACGTCCATTCACCACGGGATCATTCGAGAAATCCTCGGATAGAATCACTCCGGCAAAGGTCTGAGGCACGTTGCAGGCGAAACCGATCATCAGGAACAGCCCGATGGTCCGACCCGTCGCAATCGAGCAACGTGCGTCCATAACTCGCGTCGTAATTCTGATGATCACCCGTCGCATTAGCGAAGTCTCCGACTTCTTTGCCGTGCCAACAACAACCCAGCCGCTCCAACTGCGGCGAGCAACAAGGTCGAAGGTTCCGGCAACGGCGCACCGGAAAACCCGTTCGCCACCGAAACAGCGTCGATCTTCAACTCCAGTTCGGTCGCCGGATTCCCGTCGTCGGGCAACGTGAATCGAATGTAGCCGATGTCCGAAAGTCCGGTCGAGGAAATATCGAGCCACGTACCCCCGCCCGAACCGTTCAGCATGGTGAGCATTTGGGTGTAGGTCAAATTGTTGAAGCTCGAAAGATTTCCGGTGAACGGCTGGCCAAAATCAGACGGCGTTCCACCGACGGACGACGTTGCATAAGGGTCCGTGAGGTTTGTGTATCCATCGGTCGGAACGTCAAGCAGATGGCTCCCCAAACTAACCCAGGTAAGTTTTTCGGCACTGACTTCGACATTGACCGTATTGCCAATGCTGAACGTTCCATTGACTGCACTAAGGCCCGGACCTGCCTGGTGAGTGGCAAAGTTCGTGTCAATAATTCCTCCACTGGAGAAGACGCCAATCTCTGGCCCGCCTGCCGACGATTTGACATAATTTGAGAACCGCAGCGTCAGTTGTCCTCCTTCACCGATGGAAAAGTTGTCGGTCGCTAGATAGGCCGGACTAAAAGGACTGACGACACTCGGAAACGGGGCACCATAGAATTGCGTTGGTGGACCGAGTGTGACGGTCGGATCATTATAACCGGGTGTGGCTGTTGAGCCGCTCGCGAACGACTCGACGCGATCAGCAAAGATCCCGGCGTTCGCGAAGTTATTCGTTCCCAATATCGCGACCACGAGCATCGCCGTCGCGAGAAACGTTTTCTCCAAAATAAGTTGTTGACTCATTAACACACTCCCAAAAAGCACAGCACAAAAATGGGCCTGCCAACGGCACGCCTCGCTAGGTCTCGTTAAGAGAATCTCCAATTTGGAAAACCTCTCGCACTCGTTACTGAAGATCGGTATCGCTCACGACTTCGTGATTCGCTCGTGTACAAAGTTTCGTTAAGACATCGAGCGAAATCGACTCGGCCAAAAAAATCGATCGGGCATCGCAAAACAATACATTGGCTCCGCCGCTGTGATCGCTCCAGATTTCGTTGTCTTGCTGCTTATTGATCGGTCCAACAACATCAAAAATGTTTTCGCCATTGCACCATTCACCATCCATGTCTGGGCCGCGACCGCTGTCCTCAGCGACGATGATCGTGTATTGCAGACCGTCCGTAATTTGTCGCTGACTAATCGGCGTTTCCCAGACCAGCACGCCGTTCATAAAGGGCTGCGCATTGGCCGCCCCGAACATGCCGCCGTAATCGGTGAAAGCCAAATCGTCGCCGGGATCCCAATGGCCGTTGTGATTGAGGTCACCTGCGGAATCGCCTGTTCGGTCGGCCGCATATCGGGTTGTGCTAGGGCAAAGGAAGACGGGAATCACAACGCTGCCCGCCACATGATTGGCTTGGCTGTTATAGCCTTGGTCAAAATGAAACTGGCGGAAGACGTTGGTCTCGTTGAGAAACGGCAGGAGATGAGCGTTCCAGGAAATGCACTTTGTGTCGTGCAACGTGGCACCGACAGGATACGTTTTTTTCGCCTCGTGATAAGCTGACAGGCCAACACCGATCTGATGCAGATGGCTCAAGCACTCCGTCCGCCGCGACGCCTCTCGCACCGCATTCAGCGCGGGCAATAGCATCGCAATCAATGTCCCGATGATCGCAATCACCACCAATAGCTCGATGAGCGTAAAGGCGCAGCGCGACCGGCGATGGTTCCGACGAACGAAGATCATGGCCAAGGTGACACAGCGCGACACGCCACGATCATTGATTCGATCTCGATGCGGAACATAAGTTCGATGATGGACACGATGTTCCATCACGACGATACGAAGGTGCAAAAGACCAAGCCAACAAAACGTCAGGCGGCGCGAAGCGGCGTCCTATGTAAACGAACAACGATGCAGTCCCCGTCCCTCGCAGGGCAACTACTCGAATCGCATTGGTAGGTCTTCTGACTCCCGAGCGAAACGCACTCGGCCTTCTCGATAAGTTGGTTCAACCGCGTACCTGCGGAAATAAAACCGCGTACCTGCGGAGGTAAAACCGCGTACTCGCGGAAATAAAACCTGCGCAAACGCAGTAATAAACCCAACCCATCAATGGCCCAAACTAGAAAGGGGCGTCTCATAACACTCGGTTACAGCGGCGGGGCCGTCCCGGATTTACACCGGAGTTCCCTGTTTGTCGGCCAAAACAACGCTTTGGCCGACCACCAACGCACATAACAAGCTCCAGGGCAATCGCACGTCAAAACCCCTGTTTATTTGGCCTAAATTTCTCAAGCTGTGTTGCTAGCAGTGGATTTTTTCATCTTCCGAAACGAAAAACC
>JAYUFG010000286.1:0-13016 GCA_043738845.1 Planctomycetaceae bacterium | reverse complement strand
GTAGCCACGGGTGGAGCGGTACTCCGCGAAACCCGTGGAACACGATACATTTTGCGAAACCGCCCCGGCAGGGGCGGTGGACTTGTAGCTTGAACCCGATACTCCATCGAGAACAGACCGCCGGTGAGATGTGATTCCGTTCGCACGAAGCCATTTTAACGGCAACGTATTAGCGACGCCTACGAGTAAAAAATAATTCGTGTTGCCGCACGATTCCATCGCCCCTCCGGGGCGATTTGGAACGCCGCGAAAACCATCCACGGGTTTCGCGGAGTACCGCTCCACCCGTGGCTACAGCCCATCGCCCCATCCGGGGCGAATACCAACCCCATACATCCAACGACAAAACGATTACGAAAATATGACCTTGGCAGGTTGAACTATGGACACCATTATTAACAACATTCTTGAAAAAGCCGTGGCGGGCAAACGCCTAACCCCTGCGGACGGCCTGCGTCTGGTCGAGTCGCACGACCTCACCGCTTTGGGACAGGCGGCCGACGCGGTTACGCGGCGATTGCATCCGGAAAACTATCGCACGTACAACATCGACCGCAACATCAACTACACGAACATCTGCACGGCCGTGTGCGACTTTTGTGCGTTCTATCGCAAGCCGAAGGATCCCGAAGGTTACGTCCTCGACCGCCAAGAGTTATTGCAAAAAGTGCAAGAGACGGTGGATATTGGCGGTGATCAGATTTTGCTACAAGGTGGTTTTCATCCCGAGTTCAAACTCGACTGGTATGAAGAGTTGCTCCGCGATTTGAAGTCGCACTTTCCGCAAGTCAATGTGCATGGCTTCAGCCCGGCCGAGATTCACCATTTCGTGAAGTTGAACAAACTGCCGTTGCGGGAAGTTCTTTCGCGTTTGAAAACCGCCGGACTGGGAAGTTTGCCGGGCGGCGGGGCGGAAATTCTCGTGGATCGTGTTCGCCAGAAAATCACGCGGGGCAAATTGCTCAGCGACGATTGGCTGAATGTCTGTCGCGTGTGGCATGAATTGGGCGGGCGGGGTTCGGCCACGATGATGTTCGGGCATGTTGAAACGCTCGCCGAGCGAATCGAGCATCTCGACCGCTTGCGACAGTTGCAGGACGAGACGGGCGGTTTTACCGCTTTTATCTGTTGGACGTTTCAGCGCGATCATACCGATTTGGACCACCTGCAGCCGGCCGGTGCGTTTGAGTATTTGAAAACGCAGGCGGTCGCTCGACTCTATCTCGACAACATCCCCAACATTCAATCGAGTTGGGTGACGCAGGGGCTTAAAATCGGGCAACTTGCGTTGGTTTACGGGGCCAACGACATGGGGAGTTTGATGATCGAGGAAAACGTCGTCTCGGCGGCCGGGACCGTTCACTATTTGACTTTGCAGGAAATGCAGGATGCGATTCGCGAGTTGGGTTATACGCCCCGGCGGCGAAATGTCTTTTATAAATTGGTCAATGAAGTCCCGCCAGTTTCCGCCTTGCTGCCTGTTATGAGGTAAACTCTCATAACGGCCTGTTGTTGCTGGCGGTGCGCGCCGTTGTTGTGGTAGTTCGTGGTAGGTCAGGCATGTGGCCTGACAAGAGTTGGCGCGCGGTTGGTTGTCAGGCCGCAGGCCTGACCTACGAGGGACGGGCTGCTTCACAGAGAGATCGTCTTAAAATTTTTTCGCCGAACTACAGGCCCTCTCCCCGGCTCTCTCCCGGAGGGAGAGGGAAATTTTTTCGACCGCCTTTGAGTCTTCACCATGATCCATGCTCGACAACTGACGAAGACCTATGCCGACATGCGGCGGGGGACGTTTGTCGCGCTCGACGGTGTTAGTTTCGATGCGGTGCCCGGTCAGATTTACGGTTTGCTTGGTCCCAACGGGGCGGGCAAGACGACCGTTCTGCGGATTCTTAGCACGGTCTTGCGGCCAACGAGCGGGACGGCGACGATTAACGGTTGCGACGTCGTTTTAGAACCGGAACAAGTGCGGCGGCAGATTGGATTTATGTCGGCGAACACGGCCGTCTATGATCGGATGACCGCCTGGGAAATGGTCGAATACTTCGGCCGCCTGTATGGCTTGCCCGACGACGAACTGCACGCCCGGATGGAAGATGTTTTCACTCGTTTGAAAATGCATGACATCCGCGACCGCCTGGGAAGCAAGATGTCAACCGGGATGAAGCAAAAGGTTTCGATCGCTCGGGCGATTGTTCACGATCCGCCGGTTTTGATTTTTGACGAGGCGACGGCGGGGCTGGATGTACTGGTTGCCCGGTCGCTGTTACAAACGGTGGCGGAACTGCGCGACCTGGGCAAGTGCATCATTTTTTCAACCCACATCATGCGTGAGGTTGAAAAATTATGCAATCGCGTCGCGATCCTGCATCGGGGCCACTTGCTGGCAGAAGGCCCACTGGCGGAACTCCGCGACCAACATCAGGAACAAGATTTAGAAGAGTTGTTTTTTCAATTGATCTCAAAACATGACGAGCAGGAAACATTGAACATTGAACATTGAGCAATCAACGTATTTCATTCGTCATTTTTCATTCGTCATTCATTTTCATCCCCCATGTCTTGGCACAACGTCAAATTGATTTTCTTTCGCGAGGTCCGCGATCAATTGCGCGACCGGCGGACGTTGTTCATGATTGGGGTGCTGCCGCTGTTGCTGTACCCTTTGTTGATGATGTCGTTCTTTTATTTGTCGCAATTCTTGGGGCGGAATCCGTCGCGCGTGTTGGTCTTGGCGATGAATGAACTTCCGGAGACGCCCCGGCTGCTCGACAAGAATCGCTTTAGTGCCGACCTGTTCGACAAGCCCGAAAATGTTGACATTTTGGACGTAACCTGGAAGAAGTACCTTGCGGCGGAAAAGAACGGTCATCAGGAATCGGCCGCCGACTACGCCAAGCGAATTGTGCGGCAAGGAGATTTCGACACGGTTGTTGTCTTTCCTGACGATTTCAATCAGCAACTGACCAAGTATCGCGAGGCCACGCACGGGCCAACGAATGATTCGCCGCCGAAAGATGGTCCGCCCAAGGATGGAACAAAAACTCCGGACAATTCCACGCCGTCGCTCAAAGTCCCCAACCCCGAGATTTATCACAACTCGGCCCAAGAAAAATCGCAGATGGCCTATGGTCGCGTGCAAGAGCCGTTGTATCGCTGGACCGAGTCGATCGGCCGTCAAAATTTGAAGGATCGCAATCTGCCCGCCGATGTCGCGCGGCCCTTTCAGGTTCACGAGACCGATGTCGCCGAAGAGGGGCACAAGGACGCGGTGATCTGGTCGAAAATTTTGCCGTTTGTGCTGATGATCTGGGCATTGACCGGCGCGTTTTATCCGGCCGTCGATTTGTGCGCCGGCGAAAAAGAGCGGGGAACATTGGAAACGCTCCTCAGCAGTCCCGCCACGAGAACCGAAATCGTCTGTGGCAAACTCTTCACCGTGATGACGTTCAGTATGGCGACGTCGCTGTTGAACCTCTTGTTTATGGGCTTAACGGCGGGTTTGATCATTCAACGGGTGGGGAGTGGTGCGGCGGGTGGTCAGGGATTTATGAACCTGGGACCGCCGCCCGCGTGGTCGATTTTGTGGTTGGCTTTGGCGTTGATTCCGATGTCGGCGTTTTTTAGTGCGTTGTGTTTGGCGGTCGCCGCCTTTGCCCGCAGCACGAAAGAGGGTCAGTATTATTTGATGCCGCTGATTTTGATCATCATGCCGCTGATGATTTTGCCGATGACGCCGGGGATTGAATTGGACCTGGGCAAGAGTCTGATTCCCGTCACCGGTTTGGTTCTATTGCTGAAAACGCTCCTCGAAGGGAATTACGCGCAGGCCGCTCCGTTTATTCCGCCGGTCGTGTGTGTGACTTTGTGCGGTGTGTGGTTTGCTATTCGTTGGGCGGTCGAGCAGTTCAATAAGGAAAGTGTGTTGTTCCGCGAAGGAGAACGCTTTGATCTGAGCATGTGGTTTCGACAATTGGTCCGCGAACGACAGGACACACCCAGCCCGATGGAAGCAGTCTTCTGCGGGCTGTTGATTTTGGTGATCAAGTTCGTGTTGGACATGGCGTTCTCGCGCCATAAATTGGACGATATCAATGACGTGATGGTCATGGCGTTGGTGCCGCAGTTGACGGCGATCCTTGCACCGACGTTGATTATGACCGTGTTGCTCACGCGGCGACCGAGAAAAACACTGTTACTTCAGGCTCCTCAACCTTGGAAAGTGTTGGTCGGGATGTTGTTGGCCGTGGTGCTGGCGGTCGTGTTGCAACCGACCGTACTTTGGATGCACTCGCTAATTCAGGATCATCTTTATCCACTGGGTAAAGAAGCAAAAGAGGCGCTCGGTCATTTCACTTCGTTCCTCAAGGGTGTGCCGACCACGAAAATCCTCTTGCTGCTGGCGGTCGTTCCTGCGGTGATTGAGGAATTGGCCTTTCGTGGTTTTATACTGTCGGGTTTGCGACATTTGGGGAGTAAGCGACAGGCGATCATCTGGACGAGCATCTTTTTCGGACTCGCACATGGCATGATTCAACAGTCGATTAACGCCGTCATGCTGGGAGTGATTCTCGGCTATATCGCCGTGCAGACGGGCAGCATCTTGCCCGGCATGTTGTTTCACGTCACGCACAACGGATTGACGGTCCTGTTCGGCGACTGGTTCGCAAAAGAGGCGACAGAAGGTGGCCTGTCGTGGTTGTTTAGTGTTTCCGGCGAGGGTGCGAATGAAACGCTCAACTTCACACCGGGTGCAATTATTGCATCCCTCACGCTGGCCGCGTTGATCTTATATTGGTTCCGCCGTTTGCCCGCCGAGAAATCGGACGAAGAGTCCTTGCGAGATCAAATCCGCGAGCACGCGGTTTAATCTGTGGCGCATCAATTACTGTCGCATTGCCGAGGTTCGCGAAGGAGCCGTTTTCGGTCGCGTCGCGACCACGGATGGTAGCCGTGTCTTTCAAGACAGGCGACCCGCGTTCGGTGCGTCGGGACGCCTGAACCATCGCCACGGCTAAATTCAGGCCTCGCGACGCGAGACAATCGCGGGGGCCATCTGCGTATGCCGGGTGTTAAAACACCCGGCTACCATCAAACGTCGCTCCGCGACGAAATGCAAATTGTCCGTTGGTTGTGGCTCAGCCAATCAGGTTAATCGTGACAGTTATTTATGCGCCATCCCTAGGCCGTGTGGCATTGTCGAGATTTGTTGGTGGATCGCAACCGATCAATCAGCATTGTCGTGGGGCGCGAGGAATAATAAGTGCGTACCCGCGAACCCTCACCCCGGCCCTCTCTCTAAGGGAGAGGGAGATGTTTTCGGATTGGCACCAAGGACTATGGGGTGAGAGAAAATGCCAGAACTGCGTAGCATGTGGACACTGACCGCTACGTCAGCAAGTCGTGGATCACTTGTCCGTAAACGTCGGTCAGTCGGAAATCGCGACCCGCATAGCGATAGGTCAGTTTTTCGTGGTCGATCCCCAACGTGTGCAGCAGAGTGGCGTGCAGGTCGTGAATCGAGACGCGGTTTTCGACGGCGCGAAATCCGAATTCGTCGGTGG
Source organism: Planctomycetaceae bacterium (assembly GCA_043738845.1). Lineage (GTDB taxonomy): Bacteria > Planctomycetota > Planctomycetia > Pirellulales > DASRSE01 > DASRSE01. The sequence goes on along the minus strand of JAYUFG010000286.1, from coordinate 7,452 downwards.
CACCGTAACATAGGCCGCCTTTGAATCCTCCGCCCGCCATGAACATAGTGTAACCAAACGGGTTGTGGTCGCGGCCGTCACTACTTTCAGAGACAGGCGTGCGGCCGAACTCACCACCCCACACCACGGCCGTTTCGTCCAGCAGCCCGCGGCGTTTCAAGTCGCGGATCAAGGTGGCCGACGCCTGGTCCATGTCGGGACAGCGGGCGCGCAGGTTTTTGTTGATTCGGTTATGGTCGTCCCACGGCTGGCCAGGGCCGTAATAGACATGGACGGATCGCACACCCCGCTCGACCAGTCGGCGGGCGAGCAAGCAGCCGTTGGCGAAAGGAGAGCTGCCGTATTCTTTGCGGATGGCCTCTGGCTCTTTGCGAATATCAAACGCATCGGTCGCCTCAGACTGCATTCGGTAGGCAGTCTCCATCGCCTGGATGCGGCCTTCCAAGAATTCGTCTTGGCCGAAGGAACTTTCATGATTACGGTTTAATTGTTGGATCAGGTCCAACTGACGTCGCTGGTCGGGTGAGGAAAGCTGCTTGTTGTGCAAATACCGGATCATTTTTTCCGGCTCCGTCTGCGCACAGTCGAACCCAACCCCCTGATGCTTCGACGGCAGAAAGCCGCTACGGGCGTTCGCTCCCGAACCACCACCCTGGCTAAGCACCACAAAGCCGGGGAGATTTTCGTTCTCCGACCCGAGTCCGTAATCGAGCCACGATCCCATCGACGGTCGAGTCGCCCCGATGTTGCCGGAATGAAATAGACTGCGGGCCGGATTGTGAGTCGGATTAAACGTATACATCGAGCGGACGACGCAAATGTCGTCGATCTCCGCCGCGAGCTTCGGTAGCAACTCGCTGACCTCGATTCCCGCGCGCCCATACTTTTGGAACTTAAACGGCGACGGCATCAGACCACCGGTCGTCCGTTCCGTTCGCAGGTTGACCGCGTCGGGTCGCTGGCCGGCATATTTTTCCAAGGCTGGCTTCGGGTCGAACAGGTCCATCTGCGAGGGTCCACCCTGCATGAAAAGGACAATGTTGTGCTTGGCCTTGCGCTCGGGCAGCGCGAAGCCCGGTGGTTTCTCAATACGTCCTTTCTCGGCAGGCACCTTTTCCGTAAATGCCGCTTCCTCGCCGGACGCTTGTTGCGCTAACATACTCAACAGGCCGACCGATCCCAGTCCCGCCGAGAGGGACTGAATAAAGGCACGTCGCGAGTTGGGATGGGGTGTCGGTGGAATTAGGGCCAAAAAATCACCTCGTTGGTGGCGAGCAGGGCTTGAGCGTATTGAGCAGGAGTGGACTTTTCTAAGTATCGTTCGGCCAGTTGGAGTTCGCTGTCGTCAGGCTCACGGCCGAGCAACCGGCGATACATCGCACGCACCTTCGCCGGAAGGTCGGGTTCCCGCTCCACACTTTTTGCCAAGGCGTCCGCCCGCTCCTGAATGAATGTACTATTCATCACGAACAACTGTTGCAGCGGCGAAGTGGTGGACTCTCGCTGCGGACTGTGCATCGTAGCATTTGGAAAATCGTACAGTTGCAGCACCGTACTCAGTCGATCACGGCTGACGCGGCCATAAACCGTGCGGCGGTGATTGTCGGTTTGATCCAGATCGTTCGAAGGTCCAGCCAACCGCTCGTCCAGACTGCCGCTCGCTTGCAGCAAGCAGTCGCGATAGGCCTCGATGTCGAGCCGTCGGGGGTTCATCCGCCAAACAAAACGGTTGGCCGGATCGACGTGAGCCGCATCCTCACGCGGCTGGCTGGATTGGCAATACGTCGCCGACAACATGATCTCGCGATGCAGCCACTTCAACGAATAACCATTCTGAATGAAGCGGGCGGACAAGTCGTCGAGCAGTTGAGGATGCGTCGGCTTTTCGCCCTGCACGCCAAAATCGCTGGGCGTGGCAACGAGCGGCTTGCCAAAGTGCCACGCCCACACGCGGTTCACAATTACTCGGGCCGAAAGGGGAGCGGCATCTGTAAAAATTCGGTCGGCCAATTCGCGACGGCCAGAACCATGTTGAAATTTTGGGTCGCCGCTGGCCAGCACCGAGAGAAATCCCCGCGGCGCATTTGGTCCCGGTTTGGCAACGTTGCCCCCCGCCAGTACGTTCAGATCACGCGGCTCGCCGGGCCGAATTTCCAGCATCGTTAAGTCGGGGTCCGACCCATCCACCCAAAAGCCAGCGTCGTAGACGGCTTGAAACATCGGCTCGGTGGAAGCACCCCGCCGCCCACGGCCCTTGTTTGTCCCAGCGACCGGTTGCGCGGGTTCAGTCTTGGCTTGATCGGGATAAGGGTTCGGCCGCTTCGCCAGTTGCGACAAGTAGGCATACATCTCGGGGTGCGTGTCGCGAAGAGCCGCGTTTTCCTCCTTGATCTTATCCATCTCGGCCGTGTAGCGCAAAACTTTTTCGCGAGCTTCCTGGACCTTGGAGCCGGGATCATCTCGGAGCAGATTGGCGACGTAACTCCGATAAAAAATCCGCTGCGTGTCCACCATGAACCTTGTCTCAGCCGCCGGGTCGATCTCCGCCAGCGGTCGCGGTGCCTGCACCGTTGACGCAAAGACGCCCGCAAGGCTGTAATAATCGGCGGTTGGGATCGGGTCGAACTTGTGATCGTGACATCGCGCGCACGCGACGGTTAGTCCCAGCAGCCCGCGCGAAACGGTGTCCACTCGCTCGTCCCAATCGTCGGTATAGAGCGTCTCCACGACGTCCTTCGACAACCGCCCATCCTTGTGATAACCGGGCGAAGCACCCAGAAAACCGAGTGCCACCAAATCCTTTCGCGGCGTGTTGGGGATCAAATCAGCGGCCAATTGCAACTTGACGAAGCGGTCGTAGGGGACGTCTTTATTGACCGCTTCGATCACCCAGTCGCGATACCGCCATGCGAACGGAAACGGCGGCGTGGTCGCCTCGCCGGTAAAGTTGTCCTCTCCATAATGAACCACATCAAGCCAATAGCGGCCCCACCGCTCGCCATACTGCGGAGATCCGAGCAGATGCTCGACCACGCGCTCGTACGCTTCCGGCGAGTCATCCTTGATAAACGCCTCCACCTGTTCAAACGTCGGACGTAAACCGGTCAGGTCCAAAAACGCCCGCCGAATCAAGACGGCACGGTCGGCCGCAGCCGACGGTTCCAGGCGATTCTCCCGAAGTTTCGCCAAAACGAAGTGGTCGATCTTTTTCTTGGCCCAGCGTGCGTCGTCCAGCACCGGAACGTCCAGCGGTTTGATCGGCTGAAACGCCCACCACTTGCGACCCTGCTCCAGGTCGATTTTTTTCGTGCCCGTGTTGGGTGTTGCGGTCGCGTCGGCTTCGCGCGGGTCCGGTACTCCCAACCCGACCCAACGCTCGAGTGCTGCGATTTGTGACTTGCTCAGTTTCTCTTTCGGCGGCATTTGAAAATCGGTGTCGGTCCACCGGACCGCCAAAATCAGGCGGCTTTTTTCCGGATCGCGACCGGTGATGATCGCGCCCCCTTCGCCACCCGCAGCGATGCCCTGGCGTGAGTCGAGAAGCAAATTTCCCTGTACTTTTTTCGCCTGCGCCGAATGACAGCTATAACACTTTTCCACCAAGACGGGCCGCACACTCTTCTCGAAGAAGTCGTTGTCGTCCTGGGAGATTGCGGCGGGTTTAGAATCGGGTTCGGTCGAGGGCGTCGGAGTATCGACTGCGGCAACGGAGATCGTCCACCCCAGAAGGGGCAAAAGACTCGACCAGAATACCGACTTGATAAACATTCTCAGCGTCCGGCCGCATTTGCGGCGGCAAATAAAGTGTCCCCAGCCAACGGAACACCTATCGTAGCAGCCTGCGACTTCTCTGTCGATATTCGCATCGTTTCCGGCGTTTTTCAGGTATTATCCCATTGTCGCCCGCACGGTTTTGGCAATACGAGTCCCAATGTCTTCTCGCAGGTCGTGTGATTGTCGATCACTTGCGAGTGCCTCGGCAAAGTAATTCCGAGAGGAAAGTGTCGGCGGATGGATCGGCTTGCACTGCCGCCCAGATGAATGCGGGCATAGTAGGCAGCTCATACACGCCGCCGTATGTCCGCCTCTATGGTCGCACCAGGATTTCGATCCACGAGATATCTGGCCAACTTCAGCAAATCGTCATGAAATGCCATCGAGGTACTGCACGCCGTCTTAATGCTCGATGGAAGTTTGAATTCGTACATAAGGCCATCTGAGGCTCCCCGTTTTCGAAAGTGCCCTGTGGATGCTTTCCATCAACTGCACATCGCGAAAATACGACGCATGGGCAATCGGTCGTATGTGTAAAACTAAACTTACTGCCCCGCCTTGACTGGTTTAGCCTTCTCATCTTCCTTGGCGTTGATGACATTATACGAGAAGAGCGAAGTTGGTTCATGCAATCCGGCGTGCCAAGGATAGTCGAACAGATTGCGATAGTTGCTCGGCTTGCGATAGTACGAACCGTGAAAAGCGGGATAGCGATTGATCCTGCGCTCGCCGCCGGGATAACAACCATAGGCTGGGTTGTAACACGACTGGGGCATGTCATCGAAACAACCGCCGAGGGCGTCATCGCCACCCTTGCGGTGATGACCGCCGTGGCCACCTTCACAGTTGGCGCACTCGCCGCCGCCATTGCCAGGCTCCTGCATGTTCATCGAACCTGCATAATTTCCGCCCGTCGGATCTCCGGAAGTACCGGCCATCAAAATGAACGTCAAAACGGCGGCGTGCATGGCAAAAGCCCTCCAAGCGGAATAAGTAAACGCAACAGAGCATAGATCGGAAGGATTAACCGTTTAATCCAGCAACGTCGGAGTGGGCAGAATAATCGTTACATTTTTCCCAGTCGTTGCACTCCGAAAAAGAATTTTGCGGCGTTTAGGAAAGTTGACGATTGCGCTATTGAGAGTTTAGGAAGTCTGACTAACGTGGAGTAGATGGGATTAGTTTGCCGGACAAATGATACTCATCAGCATTCGGCCGATTCGGCAGACACCCCAACTTTTCTGACTCTCTTCGCTCGGCAATTCACGCACATCGGATTCATTCATGTCTGTTCTGACGTCTACTCCCGTTGACGGTTCGGTCTCCCCCGCCACCGACCCGATCTCGCTGTTGAGCGATTTCTTCGCCTCTCTGCCGCACAAGGCACTACATGGACAAACGCGGTCGCTGATCACGTTCACGCCCGCGATGTTTCAATTGCTGGACGAACTTCCCGTCGCGGCGGCGCACGATGTGACGTTGCTCTTAATTGGTGAGACAGGCAGCGGCAAGACATTTTTGGCTCGCTTGATTCACGAACTTTCGCCCCGCAAAGAGGAGCGTTGTCTCACCGTGGCTTGCGGTGCGTTGCCGCCCGACTTGATCGAAAGTGAACTTTTTGGCCATGTGAAAGGAGCTTTTACAGGTGCCGACCGCAACAAACAAGGGAAATTTTCTGCCGCCGGGGCAGGGACGTTGCTCCTCGACGAAATCGACGTTTTGCCTCACGAACAACAGGCGAAATTGCTCCGCGTCATCGAGACCGGTGAGTTCGAGCAGATCGGCAGCAACGAAACGCAACGCTGTCAGGCCCGACTGGTCGTCGCGTCGAATCGTGAGTTGGAAGAACTCGTCGCCGATGGCACTTTTCGCAAAGACTTGTTCTATCGTTTGAACGTGTTGAAGTTTAATTTGCTGCCCCTCCGTGAGCGACCGTGGGACGTGGAGTTTCTGGCCCGACATTTTACGGTGCAACATAGTCGAACGCACGGAATTTCCTTGCGACGAATTGACAACGACGCCCTCGAGGCACTTCGCCATTACGATTGGCCGGGCAATGTTCGCGAATTGGAAAACGTCGTTCGTCGGGCAGTTCTCTATTGTCGCGAGGGGATCGTGAAGCTAGGCGATTTTCCCGGCACGATTCGCGAGGCGAGTCAAAATATGCCGTCGCAGATCAGTACGACGCAACGTCCCGGACCAGCGGTCGGTTCACTCGAATCGAGGATCGACGTTGCGGAGCGGCGAATCATCGAAGAAGTCTTGCGGCGAAACCGCGAATCGAGGATCGCCAGTGCGAAGGAACTCGGAATTAGTCGAGTGACGCTGTACAACAAAATGAAAAAACTGGGGATGCTGAAGTAAAGGACATATTTGGGATTCATCGCTCACGAAATAACGCTCAAAAAAAATCGCTCCGCTCCGCTTCGCGGCTAAACGATGTGCATCGTTCTCTTTTCTCCGTTTTCTATGAAACTTCACATACTAAAAAACATCGCTCCGATCTTCATTCTCGCTGCGGCGTGCGGTGCGTATCGCCTCGTGGCGAGCCCACCGGCGGCGAAAGAGCCGGTCCTGCGCGATCATCCTTGGGCGATTGCCCCGCGATATGACATCTCGGAGGTCGCGACCGACGAACAACTGCACGCCGTTTTGGACCGCATGAAACCGCCGAAAGGGAAGCCGAACACAAACGTTCTCGTCCATGCGTTGCGGTTGTGGGGAGCGGCGGTTGATTTTCACGATCCGGCGATTCCCTCCGGCCCGGCGATGCGAAACTATTTTCTGCACGACGCCGAATTTCGCAAACTGGCGGGCGACGATGCACCGCCGCTCTTCACGCTCGACCCGGACGGTGTTCGCGTGAGGCCAGCGTTATTGAAAGACCCACATGAAGCGACGGGTGCGGTCCATGTGGACGACTTGTTGGCCACGTTGGCGGAGACCAACACGCCTTTATCACAAACATTGGAAACACGCAACGGAACGGCGAACGTCGGCGAATTGCTCCGTGGTGCCCTCAATCGCTTTCATCTGGAGCAGCAAGAGTTTGAATGGTCGGCGATTAGTTACGCCCGATATGTTTTTCCCAATAAGAATTGGACGAATGTGCATGGTCAGAAAACGACCGTCGAAGAATTGGTGGACGACCTGATCAATCATCCTTTGGAAGAGGGTGTTTGTGGCGGAACGCATCGGATCGAAGCGTTAGTCGTTTTGCTGCGAGCGGATGAACAAGCTCACGCCTTGGCCCCGCGAACGAAAAAGCGAATCGTCGAGCATCTTGGCAAAATCGCCTCGCTCCTCATGCAGTCGCAAGCTCCCGACGGTCATTGGACCCGATCCTGGGCCCGCGGTGCCGTGCCGCGGGCCGACTATAACGGCGAGTCGGGCGAAGAAATCCTGTTGACGGGCCACCACTTGGAATGGTTGGCCCTGGCCCCGCCCGAAGTTCAACCGCCGCGCGAGACAATGGTCCGCGCGGGCCAATGGCTCGTGCGGGCGATGTTAGAGGTCGATGATGCGTCGCTGCAAAAAATGTACGGCCCGTTTACGCACGCCGCCCGCGCATTGTGTTTGTGGCGGAGTAAGGAACCTGCGATGGCGTGGAAGAATGAGTGAAGGATCGTTGTCGTAGGTCAGGCCTGTGGCCTGACAAAATTACGTGAAGGGTCGGTT
>JAYUFG010000285.1:0-4922 GCA_043738845.1 Planctomycetaceae bacterium | reverse complement strand
GGAAAATGAGGCTTGTGTTGGTCCGAAATGTCGATAGAATGGGTAGTTCGTCGGCCGTTCAGGATTTGCGGCCGTTATTCGTGTCTCCGTAAGCAGTTAGGTATTGCACATGCCCCCGATGCAAGGTCAGTTCAAGCGACGCAACAAAAAGCAAGTCATTCGTGGCAAGAAGAAAGACCCGATCTTCGTCAATGGCGAGCGTCCTCGTCCGATGTTTGTCGATTACAAAGACTTGGAACTCCTTTCCAAGTTGACGAACCGTCAAGGTAAAATTGTCTCGCGTCGCAAAAGCGGCTGCACCGCTGCCAGCCAACACGCCGTTACAAGCGCGGTGAAGCGGGCCCGATTTATGGCGTTGCTTCCTTACGTCGGCGAATAAGACTGCTCATGTCCACCGCACCGTTCAGTATTTTGCGGCGGGTCGAGTTTCGCGACACCGACGCAGCGGGCATCATGCACTTCTCGGTCTTCTTCACTTACATGGAAGAAGCCGAGCATGAATTCTTGCGGAGTCTCGGCCTGAACATCTTTCTGAATGACGCCGAGGGACCGATCAGCTTTCCCCGGGTGTCGGCCACTTGCGACTATCGCTCACCCCTGAAGTTTGAGGATGCGGTCGAAATGACCGTTTGCCTTGCTCGCGTCGGCGACAAAAGCGTCGCTTACGAAATCGGTTTCACTTCCGCAGGTCACGACGTGGCCAGCGGAAAAATCACCGCCGTCTGTTGCCGCATTCTTCCCAACGGCGAAATTCGCTCGATCTCGATTCCCAACTGGATTCGGGCCAAACTGACGAACGCATAGAAGAACGACATTATTTGTCGTTCATCGTTTCCCCCATTATTTCTCCTCGGCCAATTCCTTAATCTGAATGTGCCGATATTCCATCTGACCACGATCAGCTTCAAGTCCGATCGGTCCGGTTGCAGGTAGTTTGAGAGCATCTTCCAGAACTTCGTCATTGCAGGTGCAATGGGCGACGTTGTCCTTGACCACGACTTCGATCAGATTCCATTCCTGGGCCTTATACTTTTTGAGCATTTTGTACGGCCCTGCCACCAAGTAATCGCGGCACTGCAATTGGGGCTTGCGGAGAAACACCCCGCTGTCGGCGTTGACTTCCGCCCGAAACTCGATTTTGAGATGAAAGTTTTTCGGGAAATCTTGTGTGGTCCACATTTGACGCAAACGGGGGCCTTTTGCCATATCATGCGGATGTACGGTGAGGATTCCGTCCTTCGCCGAATAACGTCCGTCGCTGGCTTCGGACTTTCCATCGAATTTGTCGTCGGCTTTATCGGTGACTTTGTAACACCAACCGGTGAGGTCCTTGCCATTGAAGAGGTTCGTAAAACCCTTCTCCGGTGTAAACTCCTCGGCGTGAACCGCAATCGGAAAAACAACCAGACCAATGACCAAAGTGATGAACATTTTCATGTGCTGAATTCCTGAAAATAAACTGGTTTCCTGAAAGTAAAGAAGCTGCGTGTAGTTGTTTTCGATTATCCCCATTGGCGCGGAGATGAGCAAGTCTTCCACCGGTTTTTCGTGTCAAATCCAGGCGTTCCGGACGTTTGGCAAAAGACCGTCATTCGACCGTCGGTGCCCTGAACTTAGGGACGTATCCAATACCATCCAATACAACGACCTCGGACTTCGTGAGAAGCCCGAGGTCGGGTGAAACTTTCCTGCGGCGGCCGTTGCTTGTGGTCTCACGTTCGGCGGGATTGGACGCTGAACGGGAAACCTAACGGACCGCCGGGTGAATGTAATTTTCGTCGCTTCTTGTAGGTCAGGCCTGTGGCCTGACGAACGGTTGGGGACGATGGTTGTCAGGCCACAGGCCTGACCTACGGGATGGATTCAACTTACCGCACTGCTTCGTTCAGCATCTTCGAGTTCGGAACGGTGTGGCGATTCAGCAAACCGTTTTCTTCCGTTTCGATCACGGTGGCCGTTGGGCCAACTTCACGAACGGTTCCTTCGAGGGTGCCGACCGTCACATGGTCGCCCGCTTGGAGCCGCTGACGGAGGTAATATCCGGCGAGGATGCCGGCCATCACGTCGCGACCACCGAAGCCAGCCGCCAAGGCAAAGGCGACGGCCAAACTGCCGAAGGCCATCTTAATCATGTCGTCCAACATCGGGAATTCGATCTTCATGTGGCGAAAGGCACTGATGAAGACCACCATCGCCATGACATAATAACAACCGGTTGCCAGTTGTTGGGCATAGCTCAAGCCGACCCGCTCCGCACTCGTGGCAATCACGCCCCGCAGGAATCCGGCGATCAACAATCCGACCACAACAACACCGAGCGCGACCAAGAGGTGTGGAATGTAGGTCACGACGGAATCCATCGCCTTGGTCAAGGAATCAAGCCCGAGAATACTAAAGCTGGCAGTCAAGAAGATGCACATCAACAGCCAAAAGCTAAACGTGCTGATGACGTTCGGCATCGTCTTCTTGATTCCCATTTTGGTCATCGAACCGGCCAAGCCGCTGCGTTCCGACCATTGTTGCAGATTCAATTTCTCACATAGCGTGTTGATGATCCGGGCGATCAACTTCGACGCGATATAACCGACCACAAGAACGGCGACCGCACCGATGAGTTTCGGCGCGAAGGCCGCGATCTTGTTCCAAATTTCGACAAACGCATCACTGACTTGGGTGGTGACACCGCTCACGGCATTGCCGACGGCATTGACAGTGGTGTTCGTAGTTTCAGCGGCCATACATGGGACTCCTTGGAATGGGTTCGGCCTCGGCAGGGGCCAAACGAGATTGGGTGAAAGTGGCTTGTTCCCGGCTGCCGACCGGGTTTTTTATGAAGGGATCGCGGCGAGCATCCGTCTCTTTCCGCAGCCATAAGATCAGTTGCCGCCGTTGGCTCTCACGTCACATCGGGCGGAGAGTTTTTTTCGGGCGGCTGTTTATTGTCCGCCTTCGGATCAAGCGGTTTTTGTTCGAGCGGAAACCGGCCCGACAGACTAAAGACAATCGCCCCCAGCAACCCTCGCGCAAAGTGATACATCCCATACGGCAGGGCGCGAACGACAAAGTCGGCCAATTGCCCCACCACCAACCAGACGTTAATCCGTTCATGCACGCCCCGGTCGAACTCGACCGGCGGCGGTGGAACGGGCGTCTGGGCAAGTTGTTCCCAAGGATCGGTTGGCATGGTGGGGAAATGATGAAGGATGAAGGATGAGCGATGAATGAAATGCAAAATTCTATAAAGCCGCGACCGCTTAGCCGACTCGTCCACGAGCGACATTCGGCCCAACCATGCCGCGTGGACGCGGCGGCTAAGCATCCATCGCTAATTGCTTTCTAAGTTTGATTTTCTACGCCTGATTCGGAAACCGTTCTTGCAGCTTTTCTTTCGCCCGGCTGAGTCGCATCTTACAAGCACTGACACTCACATCAAAAATCGCCGCCAGTTCGTCGTAAGAATAATCTTCCGCATATTTAAGGAGCATCATCGCCCGGTCTTCCTCGTCGAGAATCTCCAACATCTGGATCAAGTCGAGCGACAAGCCCGCCTGCGGCGTTGCGACTTCGGGTGCCGCACTTTCCAGCGTCGTATCGGCGAGCGTGTCTTCGTGCTTCTTGCGGCGACCGCGACCGCGGCGCAAGGTCAAGCAAGTTCGCACGGCGATCCCGTGAACCCAGGTTCCGTATTGCGAGCGGCCTTCGAACTTGGCCCGATTCATAAACAGCCGCACGAAAACCTCCTGCGCCGCATCGTGGGCGTCGTGCTCATTTCCCATCAGGCGAAAACAGAGTCGCCACACCCGTTGGCGGTGGCGTTCCAACAGGGTACGAAAGGCAGGTCCGTCGGAGCCTTCACGAGCGGCTTCGGCGGCGAGTTGGGCGTCGTCCAGGGTGCTGCAATCGAGAGCCTTTGCCACAAACACCTTTTTCCCTGTTGGCCAAATCCGTTCGGCCCTACACCCGATGAGTTGCCGGTCGAGCGCAGGGGGTCACATTCCGTTTGGGATTCGCACCTTTCCCGCTGGGAGAGATGGAGCGAGGGGGAATTGGAGACTACCCATTCCCCTGAAAATGAATATTCGACTCAAACTCGTCGCCAGCCCTCGTCAAGGGGCCTAGCACATAAACCCCAGCTTGCACAATAACTTACAAGTAGGCACAAAATTTGTCAAACTCCGCTCCTTGATTCAAGAGACGTATGAACTCGGAATCGAGTCGGAGTTTTGAATAGGGAAAAAGTCAATGAGGAGCGCACTCTTCGCGCGTGAAATAGTGAGGGCTTGACCCCTTACGCCCAGTTACATATATTCACCTAGGCGAATATGAAAACTGTAACCCTCAAACCTGAACGCCTCTTTCGGGCCGTATCTGATACGACCCGACTGCGCATCCTCAACCTCCTTTTGGCGGGCGAGCTATGCGTCTGCGACATTGTCGCGGCTCTCGACATTCTTCAACCAACCGCTTCCCGCCACTTGGCCTATCTCCGCAAAACCGGTTTGGTCACAGGACGGAAAGAGGGCGTATGGGCTTACTACCAACTTGCCGAAATAAGCACCGATTTTGAGGCGTGCTTGAGACAGTGTATCGAGTGTTGTGTACACATGATGCCCCGGCTTGCGAAAGACGCCCAACGTCTAAGCGGTCGGTCGGATTGTTGTCAATAAATTTTTTGACCTGGATATTCGCCTAAGCGAATATCCAATTCGAAATGAAAGGAACGAATGACAGACAAACTAAACATCCTTGTTCTTTGCACCGGCAATTCTTGCCGTAGTCAAATGGCGGAAGGCTTTCTTCGGGAGTTGGCGTCCGACCGCTTCAAGGGCCTGTCCGGATTTTTGTGTCAACGGGTTTGGGTACGTTATTTGCTACGTGCGCCGGGCATCCGCTCCTCGTAGGCGATGGCGAAGTGGTTGAGG
>JAYUFG010000284.1:0-13108 GCA_043738845.1 Planctomycetaceae bacterium | reverse complement strand
TTCTGGCCGTGAAGCCCCACATTCAAATTCGCAAAGGGGAAATTTTTCGCGACGATCACTTTACGAAGGTAGACATTCCCGGTCGAGAGCCGAGCGATTATTTGAAACAGTTCGTCGAGCCGTGGACGAGTAAGAACAGCGTCGTGGGAATGAAGGCGACTCGCGATTACACCGGCACGACGGGCGAGTTGGTTCTCATTCAGGATCTGAAAACTCCGGCACCCGCACTCGATTACGGCCCGAACGAACGAGTGTTGTGGATCGCCGTCGATGCGCGGACATTCGTCCCCTCGCAGATCAATCCGGGAAATTATGTATCGTTCATGGTTCCGGACGGGCCGGGCATGGCTCCGCAACCACGACCCGTCGTTCCGTTCGATCCTGATAATCAGGCGGTTGAAATACCGGCTCCCGCGCCGCCTGGCAAGTTTCGCTGGATCGGCAAGTTCAAGGTTATCTCGATTGGCAACCGCCTTTCGACGTTTGAGGTGGCGAAGGCCCACGGCCAGTCGATGCAGCAGGAAAATATCCTGGGGATCGTGGTGGAAAAAGGAGGCGAAAACGAACGAGCGGCCGAAACGGTCATGCAGCTTTTGCAGCAAAGTTCGCAGCGACAAGCAGGTGTCCGACTTCACAACGCCAATGAAAAGCCAGACTGATCGCGGCCTACGTGTTCATCGAACAACCACGACAAAATCACGCGATCATTCGAAAACGACGGGATATTCATGAAGGTTTGGTTTCACAAAGTTCACGAAAGTCGCCGCTCCTTTGTCGATGTGGCGGGCGACACCGTTTCCATCGGGCGAGATGCGGGCAATACTCTCGTGCTGCAAAGCCCGTTGATCTCGCGGAAACACATGGTCGTGAAACTGGCCGACGGGGAACTGACGCTGGAAAACGTCGGGTTGAATAGCTGTCTCGTGGGTGATACGGAAATTTTGGGGGGACAATCTCAAAAGTTTAAGCCGGGAGTACCGGTCCGAATTTGGCCCTACACGATCACGTTCGAGGCCGAGTCGGCACCGCTGGTTACGCGAGCCGATTTGGAAATCCACCTGCGAACGACGATTGCCGAATTGGAATTGCGAATCCATCGACAATTGCTCGAGCGGCTCGACCTGTTGGATACGAGTGTCAACGGCGTGCTGAGCAAGGATCGCATTCTGCTCCTGGAAAGCAACGTCGAAGACCTTTGTCGGGAATTGAATGTCTTCGGCAAAGAGAACGAACCGCTGCTCGAAGAAATCGCCGGGCTGGCCCTCCGCGATCACTTGATCCAACAACTGGTGATGGAAGTTCGTGCCGACGAGTGGTTCGATATGTCACAACTGACATCGAACGAACTCGACTTGCCCGCGACCCTCGTGCCCGAGCGTGAAGCTGAATTGCATGACCTGTTGATCTCGCTGCGGAAAATGCTCGATGTGCAAAATGAGATTGACGTTAGCAATCGGGTCCGCCGGATTGAAGAAGGTTTCCCCGACGTCTTTCCGCGAATTCGCCCCCACCTGCATGGAGAACTGCGGAAGTATGTTATTTTGCGGATGCTCAAGAAAGACCTAAAGGACATCGTGTTCGGTTTTGGACCGATTCAGGATTTATTGCGGGCACCCTCGGTGACGGAAATCATGGTCGTTTCACGCGATCAAATTTATGTCGAGCGGGACGGGATCATCGAGCAATCGGGCCGACGGTTTATTTCCGATGAAGTTACGGAGTCCGTCATTGAGCGGATCGTGGCCCAGGTTGGCCGCCGCATTGATAAGAGCCAACCGCTGGTCGATGCCCGGTTGCCGGATGGTTCGCGGGTGAACGCGATCATTCCGCCCTTGGCAACCCGTGGTCCCTGTTTGACAATTCGTAAATTTCCAGCCCAGCGTTTTACAGTCGAAAATTTGATCGAGATGGGTTCGCTGACGCGGCCAGCGGCGTCGTTCTTGCGGGCGTGCGTGGTCGAAGCGACCAACATTTTGATTAGCGGCGGAACGGGAACGGGCAAAACGACGTTTCTTAATGTGCTGTCGAGTTTCATTCCGTACAAACAGCGAATTGTGACTATTGAGGACACGACCGAACTTCGTCTGCATCAAGAACACATCGTTTCGCTCGAAAGTAAATTGGCGAACGTCGAAGGGGCGGGCGCGTACACGATTCGCGATTTGCTCAAGAATGCGTTGCGTATGCGGCCCGACCGGATCATCGTGGGTGAATGTCGCGGGGCCGAGGCTCTCGATATGTTGCAGGCGATGAACACCGGTCACGACGGTTCGATGACGACGGTTCACGCCAACAGTTCCGAAGAGGTGCTGCAACGGTTGGAGGTGTTGGTGCTGATGGCGGCCGACTTGCCGATCATTTCGATTCATCGACAAATTGAATCGGCGATTGACGTTATCGTGCATATTGCGCGGCTGCCGGGAGGCAAGCGTGTCGTTAGTCAAATTTCCGAGGTGGGCAAGCTCGATCCGGAAACGAGTCGCGTGACGATCCGCGATATTTTCAATCTGGCCGACGGGCGGACGTTGCAACCGACCGGTTATTTGCCGACATTCGTGGATAAACTTATTCAGCGGCAACTGTTGGAATTAGAAGACCTGTTCCCACGGCGGATTTCGTCGCCGATGGATTCCGGAAGTATCGCCGGATTCTTGCCCAAGAAGCAAGTGCCGCATGGTTGATTCAGCCGTCTACTTGGTGAGTGCAATTGTCGGCGTTAGTACGGCGGCGGCGACGTTTGCCTCCCGCGACACGTATCTTCGTGCGATCAGTGCCATTGAAGGCGACCTGCGGGACAAGCTGCGAACGATGCGGGTGAACACCCGAAACTTGCGGACGTATTTGCACATTTGGACGGGAATGATCGTCGGTGTGGCCATTGGTCTGGCGGTCGCCTTTCGGACCGTGACGTTTTCGCTGTTCGTCGTGGTATTTTTGGCATGTCTGCCGTGGTACATCATTCGCCGGATGGCCCAATCGCGGAAGGCCAAGATCGAAGCTCAATTGGCCGATGCAATGGTCACGTTTTCAAGCGCGGTGAAGGCGGGCTTGTCGCTGCCACAGGCACTCGACATTTTGGCCAATCAATGCCCCCGCCCCGTTCGCGAGGAGTTTGCGCAAATCGTCGGCGAGTATCAGATGGGCAAACCGCTGGAACGAACATTGCTGGAAGCGAAAGCCCGACTGAAGAGTGAGAACTTCGCATTGTTCGCGGCGGCCCTGTTGGCCAGTCGCAAGAGTGGCGGTGCGCTGAATGAAACGGTGGATCGGATCGCCCATTCGGTGTTGGAGTTGCAACGCCTGGAGCGAAAGATCATGGTGGAAACGGCGCAGGCCCGCCGTTCAGCCGTCTATATGGCGATGGTCCCGGCGGTGATTCTCGTCGTGTACTTCTTTGTCGATCCGGAGAACACGACGCTGTTGTTCACAACCGTTCCGGGTCAAATTATTCTGTCGGCAGCAGTGGCCCTCAATATCATTGCCTACGTTTGGGCGCAGGCAATTTTACGAACCGATATTTGAACGAAGGTGGTAGAGGTGGTAGAGGTGGTAGAGGTGGTAGAGGTTGATTGTGGTTGCCGCGACGAGTATTTATGAGAGAGGATGTAGGCATTTTTACAGCCCGAAGGGCTGAGATTTTTCAGCCCAGGGCAACGCCCTGGGAAATGATCCCGCTAGAAATCCTAACGCCCCAACGGGGCAAAATAAAATGTTTATCCCGCCCTTTCAGGGCTTTTAGCACCGTGTTTTACCGATTCCCAGGGCGTTGCCCTGGGCTGAAAAATGTTCGCCTTTCAGGCGAAAGAATCCGTTCCTTCAATAGAAACTTTTGGCAAAATTTATCACCCCTCACCCTTCACCATGTTCCCTACCCACCTACCACTGCTTGCCGAAAGCACGGCCTTCTCGGGACCGGCGATGATCGCGAGCGTTTTCGTCGGCGTGGCCGTCGCGGCGATTGGGTTTTGGTTTGTGACGATCTTGACCGAAGTCGATGATGACACCGACAAGGAGTGGCGTTACGACCGCACGCGCATTCGCGAACTGCGGCGGATTGATCCCTTGTTTCGCGGGGCGCAACCCTTGTTTCGCGTTTTGGCTCGTTTCAATCGGGCCGTCTTTTCCGGAACGCTGCTGAACATGCGACGCGAGTTACAGGCGGCTGGCCTGCCGCGATTCTGGTTGGCGGAGGAGTATCTGGCTCGTTGCGAAATCATCGCGATGATTCTGTCGCCCGCGATTGTTTATCTCTGTATTCAATTTTTTGGACCGCCGGGAATCGTACTCGGAATTATGATGACGTTGCTCACCGCTTGGTTTCTGCGGTGGCGGTTGCGGTCGAAGGCCCGGACGCGACTGGTTCAGATCAAACGGCGGCTGCCATTTTTGCTCGACCTGTTGACGTTGTTGATGGAGGCTGGTTCAACGTTTATTCAAGCCCTGCGGGATGGCGTGCATGAATTCGGCGAGCAACCGATTGCGGTGGAATTTGGCCGGGTGGTGACCGACATCAATCTGGGCAAGACACGTCAAGAATCGTTCACCGCGCTGCAAGACCGTTTGGCCGACAATGACATCACCAGTTTGATCGGGGCGATTATTCAGGGTGAAAAGTTGGGAACGCCGGTCGCTGCCGTGTTCCGAACGCAGGCCGACGTGATGCGAATCAAGCGGACCCAATCGGCGGAAACGATGGCGGGCGAGGCGGGTGTGAACATGCTTTTTCCCGGCGTTTTGGTTATGATGGCAGCAGTGATGATGATTCTCGGTCCGTTCCTGTTGAACTATCTCAAAATTGGCTTGCAGTTTTAATTTGTGGCGACCATGACCAGCGGAATGGCCTTTCAATGTCCTCAGTGCAAATCGCCCGTGCCGGCCTCGCCGACGCGGATTGGCCAACTCGTGCAATGTCCGAAATGCCAGAGCGAGTTTCGGCTGAACCCGTCGCAGATGATGAGCGGCGCGGGTGCGGCCGCAGGTTCTACGTCCGCGACGCCGGTTCCCGAAAATGCCAATGGGGCGTCGGGCGATGCTCCCGTTAAGCCGAACGTGGCAAGGTTCACTCTGCCGCCGGGAACGGTTCCGTCAGGCACAATACAACCAGCGACAAGTTCGCCAAGGAAGCCGGTTGCCGCTCCACAGGCAGCAGTGCCTTCCCCCACATCACAAACCGCATCACAACCGACCGCTCGGCCCTTGCCGCCGCTGCCTGGTTTTACTCCGCCAAGTCCGCCGACTCAGCCTAAGCCGCCGGTGGTTGCGGTGCCTGCCGTGGTCGCGACCGAACCTGAAAACACCCCGCCCGCCGCCAAAAAAGTCGCGCGACTCGTCGCGACAGCGAACGCCCCTTCGACCGTGACGCTCACGACCGAGGGGAAACTTCCGGAGTTGCAATTGGCCGAAACGGTGAACAAGGCCAAGGCGGGCGAAGCTCCCAAATCGACCAATCCGATTGTCCTGGCAGCCGCGTTGACCATAAGTGCCGTTTGCACGTTCGCGATTCTGTTCATGGAGCCGGGCGGAAAGTCGGAAAACAGCCAAACCGACAAAATTGCTGACGCCCGTAAACAGTTGCTGAACTATTACCCGAAGCCCAATATGGCCGACAAACCGTATCAAATCCTGTTGCGTGAATCGCAACGGGCATATTCGCGGGGCGACTTTTCGACCGAGCGAGAGTCGTATAAAAAGATCATACTTATGCTCAATGCGGAGCGGAGCCCATACAAGGGACTGACCGGAACGCCGAGTGAAGATCAAAAGCTTAAAGGACTTTTAGAAAAATTATTAGCCTCCGACGAGAGTTGACGTTAAAAGTAACAGATAAACCATTGTCGTCTTTCCCTCCGCTAAAGGACGTTCTTTCGCAAATCGAAAGACGACATTTTCAGTCCCGACGAGAGTTGACGTTTCATGTCCAATGCTGCCCGCTATGAAATCCTGACGCCGCTAGCCACGGGCGATTTTGCCACGGTCTATCGCGGTCGCGATGCCGAATTGGGCCGAGAGGTCGCAATCAAGCAGATTCATGCGCAGTTTTTAAGCGACCCGCGACAGTTGGATTTGTATTGGAAAGAGGCCCAGCTTCTGGCGTCGCTGGAACATCCGCACATCATGACGATTTATGATTTGGTGCGGCCGAAGGGTTGGCTGATTTTGGAATTGATGAAGGGGACCGTGGCGGAAACGGCCCGGGGAGAACCGCTCGACCTCGACGTGTTGCGAGAAGTTTTGGTGGCGAGCCTGCAAGCGTTGGCCTTTTTGCATTCCAAAAAAGTCATTCACGGCGATATTAAGCCGACGAATTTGTTTTTCGACCGCCGGGGTCAGGTGAAAATTGGCGATTTCGGTTTAGCCCGCCGTGCGACCAGCGACCAAGGGAGTTTGCTCAAGGGGACAACCCGCTACATGGCCCCGGAGCTTGTTTCCGATCAGTTTGGGCCGGTCGGGCCGCACAGTGATTTGTACTCGCTCGGTTTTTCCGCATTCGAATTGATGTGTGGGTCGAATTTTGAGCAGTTGTTTCCCGGCATCGGCGTAACGCAGGACAAGCAACTCGCGTGGATCATGTGGCACGCCGCCGCCGACCGCCGTCTGCCGGAGATCAGTCGCGTTTTGGAGGGCGTCCCGCCCGACTTGGCGCAGGTCATTCAACGCCTGACGCAAAAGAACACGCAGCAGCGCTATCGTTCTGCGGCCGAGGCTTTGCGTGATTTGAAAACAGGTGCCGATTCATCGTTGCCCCGCGATATTGACGAGGCGGAAGAGGAACTGGCGCGACAAAAGGCCGCCAAGAAGAAACGACTTACAATTGGCGTCGCGATTGGGAGTATGTTGCTCAGCACGCTAATGTTGGTGTTCGATTTTAATCCAACGAGAAAACTCCCGGCCGTCAAACCACCGGAGCAAACGGCGGGCGTATTGCGAAACGTCCTCGATGGCCAACGGGCGATCATCGTGGAGGTTGCCACCAGCGATCCCCAAAAGCAACTTCTTCCGGAATTCACCGTGCGCACGGTGGATCGGGTCGTCGTCAACGACAAGGTCAGCATCTTTCAAGATTTGCAACCGGGCGATCAAATCACGGTGAAGATTGGGACGGCGACGGACGACAAGGGACACAAAGTCAATGAGTTTATCGCCTCTCGTCCGAAAGGGGATAAAGGGGTGATTAAGGAGATCATCGCCGACGAGGATCGTTTCATTCTTAAACTGGATGAGGGGGCGGCGCCCGACACGTTGGGATTATCGCTGCCAGCGGCGGCGGAAATTACGATCAATGGAAAAACGAAACAGGCGGGCCAACCGATCAAGCTCGCCAACTTGAAACTGGGTGATCGCGTAACCGTGCAGCATTTTCTCGATGAGCAGGTCCACCGCGTCCGCTCGATGACCGTGTTGCGGGAAGTTTCCGCCCAGGGAATCGTGCGACAAGTGGACGTCGCCAAACAAGAATTGACGTTTACGGTCGGGAGTGAAGAAGGGGCCGCGCTGTCGGTCATGCCCCTCGCCCCCAAGTGCGAAATTTCGCTCAACGGATTGCGGTTCGTCGATAAGCGAACGCTCACATCGGCCGATCTACGGGCGGGCGACAAAATATCGTTTTTGTATGACATCTTGATTAAGCGGATCGACGCCCAGCGACAATTGGCCCTGGCGGGAACGATCAAGGCAATTCGCTACGATGTGCGGTCGTTCGATCTGGCGGCGGACGTGGGTAGTGAAACGCTGCCGGTTTTGGTCGCGGCGAATTGTCCCGTGCAACTTGGCGGCGAGATGGTGGCGTTTGACGAATTGCGACGGGGAGATCACGTAACGATCACGCACGACTCGGCCGATAAAAAGAACATCACCACGCTGTCGTTGGATGCAACGCGGCCTGCCGATCCGACCAAGGCCCTCGTGATCGTGGCGAATGAAAAATATGACGACACGAGCCTGGGCCAGTTTCCACTCGTGCAGTCGGACGCCGAGTTCATCAAAGATGGAATGGTCAAGCGATATGCCATTCCCGCCGATCAAACGCATTTTCTCAAGGACGAAACGCGAATTCGCCTGGAGCAAGCCTTGCCGCAGACTCTGGAGCAAGTCCGCTCGGCCCGACAGTTGATTGTCTATTACTCCGGCGCGGCGTTCACGGACGAAACGGGCGTGGTCTATCTGGCACCCAGGGAATGTAGCCTGTCGCGATTGACGACGACGTGCATTCCGCTCAAGTGGCTCATTGATCGGATTGAAGCCTCTCCGGTGCCCAAGAAATTATTGCTTCTCGACGTGTGTCGCGGGACGATTGGTGTGGCGGGAGGAAAGCAACCTTCGACGGCCGAAATGGTCGAGACGATTCGCGGGACTCGCAAAAGTCCCGGCTTGAAAACGCTCGACGTAATCGCCAGTTGTTCCGCCAAAGAGCGGGGCCGCGATTTGAAAGATCAACAGCACGGGGCGTTTGCGTATTACATTGCCCAGGGATTCTCCGGTGCGGGCGACAAGAATCGCGACCTCATACTGGACACGACCGAAATCGCTGACTATTTGAAAAAGTCTTTGGCCGACGCCGGGGCACAGTTGGGCGGGACGCAAACGCCCGTTTTGTTTCAGCCTGACACGACACCGCTGAGGATTACGAAAGAGGCGAAGGACGAGATTGAAAAGTTGGCACTCGCGTTGGGGCAGCCGCAAATCGACTTTGCCGCCGCCACGCAGGTTTACGAAAAGACGCAAACGCTGGCCCCCAAGCAGCCCGAGCCAAAAGTGTTGTACGCGATTGCGCTGTACAAAGCGGTTCCTGCCGACAAGCTGGCACAACTTGATAAGGCTGCTCTTCAACAGCTTGAAAAAGTTGTCCAGCAATTGACGGACATCAAGCTCAACTATCCGAAGCTGACATTTCCGTGGGAATTGGCCGCCTGGATCGACTTTGAACGAAACAACTCGGCGGCCGGAATCGTCGAGTTGACGCAGGTCATCGGGCGACTCCCGGCGGTGAAGACACCCAACGACGTGCCCGCGAAAGAGCATCAACCGATTTTTGAGTGGGCGGGAAAGCTGCGGGAATATGGTGAAACGCTGACCAAATCCAAAGTGCCAACGGCGGAGCAATTGGCCGCGCTCGATGCCGCCGTCGAGCGGCAGGGGATTCCTGCTGCCAAGGCGTATAAAATCGGCCGCGACAAGGTCTCCGCAGTTCGAGCCAATTTCGACACGCAAATGGAAAATGCTCCCGACGATGCCAAGCGTTTTCAATTGCGAGTGGATCGCCACAAACTCAAGAATTATATGTCGGCCTTTCCGTTTGACACCCACATTCAACGCGCAACCGCGACGCTTGATGATTGAGGAATGGGACTAAAATAGCTTGTTCAAGTGGATTTTGTACCGATGTTTGGAATAATGGTTCACGCAAAGGCGCAAAGCTCGCAAAGGGGAGTGTTTGGGATGAATCGCTTCAGCCGGCGGTTCCCGAAAGTGCCTTATTAATAAGTGTTGTTCTGTCGAGTTTTTGCAATTCCTTGGCGGGCTTCGCGCCTTTGCGTAAACTTTGTCGATTCTATTTTACTCCACTAAACAGCTACGACTTTTAATTCAGAAGGAACGATCCGATGTTCCGTATTGTGATTTGCATCGCGATTCATTTATCTTGGTTAACCTGTTGCTGCTCGGGTGCCGACCCGAGCAAACCGAACATTGTTCTGCTGTATGCCGACGATCTCGGCTTTGGCGATGTCAGTTGTTACGGTGCCACGAAAATCAAAACGCCGCACATTGATCGCATCGCCAAGAACGGATTGCGATTCACCGATGCACATTGCACTTCGTCCACCTGTACGCCGTCGCGATATTCCCTACTGACCGGCGAGTATCCCTGGCGGAAAAAAGGGACGGGCGTTTTGCCGGGTGATGCAAATTTGATTATCGAGCCGGGCCGCCCAACGATCGCCTCGGTCTTGAAGAAGGCTGGCTACTCAACCGGCATCGTCGGCAAGTGGCACCTCGGACTGGGTACACAAAAACTCGATTGGAATGGCGACATCAAGCCCGGCCCGCTCGAACTGGGTTTTGATTATTGTTTTCTGATGCCTGCGACGGGCGACCGCTGTCCTTGTGTGTATGTGGAGAATCACAAAGTTATTGGGCTGGATGCGAAAGACCCGTTGAAGGTGAGCTTCGGTGAGTTCATCGGTGACGAGCCAACCGGCAAAGAGCATCCCGAACTTCTGAAAATGAAACTCAGTCATGGCCACGATCAAACGATTGTGAACGGCATCAGTCGTATCGGTTACATGAGCGGTGGTAAAAACGCTCGCTGGTCCGACGAAGATATGGCCGACACGTATGTTAGAAAGACGAGCGAGTTCATTGAAAAGAATAAAGACAAACCGTTCTTCATTGAAATGGCGACGCACGACATCCATGTTCCTCGGGTGCCCCATCCGCGATTTGCGGGCCAGAGTGAACTGGGCGTGCGCGGAGACGTGACGCTCGAGTTTGATTGGTGCGTCGGTGAGATCATGTCGGTGCTGGAAAAACACGGCTTGACCGAAAAGACACTGGTCATTATCAGCAGTGACAATGGTCCCGTCATTGATGATGGTTACGACGACGGGGCGAAGGAAAAGCTGGGCGACCATAAACCGGCCGGTCCTTGGCGCGGGGGAAAATACAGTATCTATGAAGGAGGAACGCGAGTTCCATTCATTGTCCATTGGCCGGGCCGAATTAAGCCGGGCGAAAGTTCGGCTCTCATTTCCCAAATCGATTTTGTCGCGACCTTCGCCGCCTTGACCGGTCAAACCTTTGACGTGAAGACGTCGCCCGATAGCCAGAATATCTTGCCCGCTTTGCTCGGCGATTCGGCCAAAGGGCGCGAGAGTTTTGTCGAGCATTCGGGCGGAATTGCGTTGCGGGAAAATCAATGGAAATTCATTCCGGAGCGACCGGGAGTCAAGCGACTGGCGAACACGAATGCCGAAACGGGCAACGATCCGGCTGCCCAACTTTATGATTTGCAAACGGATCCGGGCGAGACTAAGAACATCGCTGGCCAACATCCGGAGATCGTGAAGAAAATGCAGGCAACGCTTTTGGCCGAACGGTCGAAGGGCAATGACGCCCTGGGTGGGCCCGCGAAAACGGCGGAAAAGGCCAAGCCGTAGCAAAAAAGGCGGCGCGCGGCACTCACATTTGGCCGAGGCTTGGATTATCATAGAATGATTCACCGTTGTTCGACGCCAAGGCGTCGGCTTGGTGGGAGAGAATATACTTTTTTGATTCACTGTATTTACGTTCGACATTATGCACCGCACAAAAAACACCTTGCGTTTTCACCCATCGTCGTTTCATCGGTCGATGGTTTGGACCTTTTTCGCTTTGACCCTTTCCGCCTATTCAAGTTTCGCCGCCGAAGCGGATAAACCCATTGTCGGTATTGAAAAGACCCAGCCCGCGTCGGGTCCGTTTGTGAAGATCGACGGTGGGTTTATGGTGCCCTATAAGACGACGATTCCAGGAACGGACGCCGAGTTCGAGATGATTCCCGTCCCTGGTGGAAAGTTCAAAATGGGAAGTCCCGACTCGGAAAAGGGGCGCAATAAAAATGAGGGTCCGCAGGTTGACGTCACGCTGGAACCGTTCTGGATTGGCAAGTACGAAGTCACGTGGGCGGAATATAAACAGTTCATGTCGTTGTACAACGTCTTCAAAGACTTTCAGAAAACCGACCTCCGTCCGTTGACGAAGGAGAATGAACCGGAAGCCGTTACCGCCCCGTCGAAACTTTACGACCCGACGTTCACGTTTGAAAAAGGGGATCGGCCGCAGCTTC
Organism: Planctomycetaceae bacterium; assembly: GCA_043738845.1. GTDB lineage: Bacteria > Planctomycetota > Planctomycetia > Pirellulales > DASRSE01 > DASRSE01. The sequence goes on along the minus strand of JAYUFG010000284.1, from coordinate 1,287 downwards.
CCGCGGTGAGCATGTCGCAACACGCGGCCAAGCAATATACGAAATGGGTCAGCCGTCTGACGGGTCAGTTTTATCGTCTGCCCTGGGAAGTGGAGTGGGAATATGCCTGTCGCGCGGGAACTACGACCACTTATTCCTGTGGCGACGACCTGAAGCAACTGGACGACTATGCTTGGACCTCGGCAAATTCGGACGAAAAGCCGCACGAGGTGGGTCAGAAAAAACCGAATCCCTGGGGTCTGTACGACATGCACGGCAACGTGGCCGAGTGGTGCCTGGATGAGTTAGTGGACGATTCTTACAAGAAGCACGCGGGCAAGAGTGTGACCGCCGCTGATGTCGCCGTTTGGCCGAAGAAACTTTTCCCGCGCGTCGTTCGGGGCGGCTCCTGGGACGATAAGCCGGAGGACGCTCGCAGTGCGGCCAGAACAGGTTCCAACGATAAAGAGTGGACCGAGACCGATCCGAATTTGCCGAAAAGCCCGTGGTGGTTGACGGACGGAATGGCCTTATCGCTGGGGATGCGAATCATGCGACCTCTCAAGGCTCCGCCAACTGCCGAACACGTTAAGTTCTGGGAAGCCGATTTAGAGTCGATTCGGGACGCTGAAGAAGCCCGGATTAAACAGGGTCGCGGCGCACGGGGACCAGTGGACCCGACGTTGCCAGCGGTGATTAAGAAGTTTGAAGAGAATCAGAAGTAGTGGATGTCGCGAGAAACAACTCTTGCCTAAGTCTCGTCCGCGAGAAGGTGATTCTTGAACATTTGCCCCAACTGTAATGGAACAATGGGCGAGGGCGACACGCACTGTCCGCATTGCAATCATGTAATTCCATTTGCATTTTCGCCCCTGGCCAACGTTCTTCTAGCAATTGCGGCAATTCTATCGTTACTGGGAGCAATTTTTTGCTTGTTCAGCTTTGCTTGGGGCCTGTTTCGGATCGCTCAGGGTGACAACCTGAGCGCAAACCGACACACATTCATCACGATTCCGTTGGCGTCCTTCACTCTGTTTGCATTGCACATTGTTTTTTCGCGAGTCCGCTACGTCACTGCACCCCGTCCGATCAAAAAGTGCAGAAACCGGCCGAATGACGAATCCAACGAATCGCCCTCATCCCTTCAAGATGCACAACCGACGTATGGGCGACGACCGCGTTTCAGCATAGAATGTAGTGCTATGTCACTGCACGGTTTTCTCAAATCCGATACTCGTCCGTCGAGCAATGGGCCAGGGTCCAATTCTACTCTTTCTGCGCAGCCCGTTGCGCTCACGCTCCCCATCG
>JAYUFG010000283.1:0-13130 GCA_043738845.1 Planctomycetaceae bacterium | reverse complement strand
TCTCCTGTCATGCTGAGTGTGTATGATAACCATAGCTTGTGGGGAGAGCCGGTTTTCGTGAAGAGCAATTGGCGCCGTTTTTTCAGAAAGTGCAGTCTAAACAGGTACACCCTTTCAATGTCGGTTTTTGAACAACGGTAAAGGTCGAACCCCCCCGCCATTTCGGCGATTCGCGCGTGAGGCTGAAACGCATACAATGTGGACAGGGTATAACAGCGTGAGGGCCGAATGCCTCCTTGTGGGCGTTCGCTGACCATTGCGTACTAATCATCCAAAAAACGGAGTTCCGAATCGTGAGCCGACTTTTTAATCGTAGAACGTTTCGGGCTTGTTTGATCCTCGGAATGCTGGGAGTTAGTTTGCACCTTGTTCCGGTCCAGGTTGCCAATGGTGCCGAGAAGATGCTGGCCGAATCCGAAAAACGAATCGGCCGTAAGATCGACGATTTTTCGCTGCTCGATCCGCGCGGAGCAAGTATTTCGCTGAGCGACACCAAGGATAAAAAGCTGGTCGTGGTGGCGTTTCTGGGGACGGAGTGCCCCGTCGCCAAGGCGTGCGGAGCGAAACTTGCCAAACTGGCCAACGAATATGAAGCGAAGGGGGTCGTTTTCGCCGCCATTTTTTCCAACCAGCAAGACACTCTCGCCGCCATCGGCCAGTTCGCGAAGCAGCAGGAGATAAAATTCGCTTGTCTCAAAGACCCAGGCAATGTTATTGCCGACCGTTTTGGTGCGCTGCGAACGCCCGACCTATTTGTTCTTGATGCGGAGCGAGTCGTGCGATATTGGGGGCGGATCGACGATGAGTTTCAAGTCGGCGTCAAGAAGGCCAAGCCGGGACGCCGTGATCTGGCGGAGGCTCTCGATGAACTGTTGTCCGACAAGAAAGTCTCCGTGCCGACGACCTCGGTGGCGGGCTGTATCATTGGTCGCGTCACGCAACCAGACGAAACGAGTTCGATCACTTACTCCAAACAGGTCTCCCGGATTTTTCAAAACCGGTGCGTCGATTGTCACCGCTCGGGCGAGGTCGCACCGTTCGCCTTGACGAGTTATCAAGATGCAGCCGGTTGGGCCGAGACCATTGCGGAAGTCGTGAAAGCGCAAAGGATGCCCCCGTGGGGAGCCGATCCAAAGTACGGCACCTTCCGCAACGATTGCCGCTTGAGCGACGACGAAAAGCAAACGATTTACGATTGGGTGAAAGCTGGCGCACCAGAGGGAAAAGCGAGCGACCTACCGACACCAAAAAAATATACCGAAGGTTGGCGAATTTCGACACCCGACCAAGTCGTCCATATCTCCGACAAAGCGTTTCATGTCCCGGCCGAGGGCGAAGTGAAGTATCAATACTTCACCGTCGATCCAGGCTTCAAGGAAGACAAGTGGATTCAAGCCGCCGAGTGTCGCGCTGGAAACCGCGAAGTCGTCCATCACATGTTGGTCTATGTAAAACCGCCGGAAGCGGTAGGAGAAAAAGCCAAACCGTTTGAGGGCCGTCCTGCTTTAACGCTCGCCAAACGCGAAGGAGATTTTCCAACCGACTGGTTAGTCGCGATGGCACCCGGGTCGCGTCCGCTGCTGCTGCCGACGGGCTTAGCCAAAAAGATTCCCGCCGGTTCGAAGTTGGTCTTTCAAATGCACTACACGCCGAACGGAAAGGCCCAAGATGACCGCAGTTATCTTGGTCTCGTCTTCGCCGATCCAGAGACGGTGAAGCGTGAGGTAATGACCTGGAAAGCGGCGAATCCGAAGTTCCTGATCCCGCCGGGAAATTCTGACTACAAAGTCGAGGCCGACTACAAATTCAGCAAGGACACTGTTTTGCTGGCGATGTTTCCGCACATGCACCTGCGGGGCAAAGCCTTTCAGTACGAGGCCATTTATCCCGACGGCAAGACGGAGATTCTGCTCAATGTCCCGAAATACGATTTCAATTGGCAGAATTCTTACGAGTATTCGGGCTTGAAGATCATGCCCGCCGGAACACGTTTGCACTGCACCGCTTGGTTCGACAACTCGAAGGAGAATTTGGCCAATCCCAACCCGCTCGCGTTTGTGCGGTGGGGTGATCAAACGTGGGACGAAATGATGATCGGCTACTTCGCGATGACCCCCGTCGCCGAAGCACCGAAGTAAGGGTCACTTGTTGTACACGTGCGCGAGGCACTCAACGCTGACACCTCTGCTGGCAAGGCGGTAGAATACGGGTATATCTTAATATGAGCGCATTTGATGACGAATATCTTGAGGGTGAATTTGAAGTCCTGGGTAACCCCGCCCAAGAGGTCGTGGGTCTACTGTCCGATTCTGAGGCTGACAGATACGAGCCACTGTTGGACGCCCTAGGTGAAGACTCAGATGACCCTGAGGTGTCGCGTTTAGCAAATCAATTACTTGCCTCTCACGGCAGTGAGTTAAGTTCCCTCACGCGCGCAATGGTACAATCCCTTGCGACCACTAAGCTCTAATGGTGGCGGATTGATGCGCCGGTCCTTAACCGATTTCTATTTCGGCCAATCGCCGCAAGCCTCCTCACGACGACGAATTTTCGCCAATGCTGTTTGAGCGGCGTTTCACAATTCCAAACCCCGTGGCTTACAATCCCAAATTTTTGGCGTAACAAAGCACTAGGCTTGTGACAGTCAGAAAACACTTCGATTGGGCAAGTCATGTTTTTTCTGCACCGTATCCGATGTCAGGACGTCTTGTCTCAGCCGAAAGTAGGTGTCAACTTGTGACGGGGCATCGGTTGGAAGTAGAATCGTTTGCGGTCGCCAAACGTTTATCCCTGCCGCTGGAGCTTTCTCATGTTACGTTATTTTGTCGGTTTCGACCGTTTACTCTACGGGTCATTGCTGGCTCTGTTGTTGTTGCCAAGCGGGACGGGGATTTCACTCGCCGCTGAGAAACTCGACCCGCTGCGGTTGGTTCCTGATGTGGCCGATCTGGTGCTGAAGATTGAGCAGCCAAGACGGGTTATCGATTTGGCTCTCGGTCTGATTGACCGGCCCGAGTTACAGGGCTTTCGCGGATACCGCGACGCGATGAACGGGACCGATCTCGGCCGCTTCAAACAATTGATTGCCCATCTTGAAAAGGAACTTGGTAAGCCCTGGCCGGAACTTGTTGATCATCTCGCGTCGGGTGGGATCGTGGTCGCTGCGAAAATCGAAAAACCGCCCGGCGGAGTCTTCGTCATGCAGGGCGACGACCAAGAACTAACCACGAAATTCTTCGCCAAAATTGTCGAGATCACGAATGAGGAGCGGGCAAGGCTTGGCCAGCCGGGCGAATATGGCACCGCCAAGTATCGCGGCATCGACGGTTGGCAATTGCAAAAGGACGTTTATGCCTCCGTGCTGGACTCCGCCCTCGTCTATACCAGCAGTCGCGACGCACTGAAAGCCGTGATCGATTTGCATCTCGATGCGTCTGACAAAAAAGCACCGAATAAAAACGCCGTGAGCAAAAACATTCTGAACTCCGACCGATTTCAGAAGGGCCAAAACCTCCGGCCAGAGAAGTCGCTCGCCTGGGCCTGGATCGATGTGGACTATCTCAAAAAATCACCCGAGGCCAAAACGCTGTTCACCTATCCGAGTAATTTCTTTCCGATCCCGCTCGCCCTCGGCGGATTGCTCGATGTCCTATATCGGTCTCCGTTCGTGATGGCGGCGGTGACGGAGGAAGCAAATGGCCCGGCGTTCTCGGTCCGACTTCCCGCCGGTCTGTCGGAGATGCGGGACGTGGTGAAGGGACATGTTCCGCCGAACGGTGAAAGGGGAACACTCCCTCTCTTGGCTCCGCAGGGAGTGATTTATTGCAATAGCTTCTATCTTGACTTTGGTCATTTTTGGAAAGAGCGGAAGCAACTTCTGCCCGCCGATCAACTGGCGAATGCGGAAACGTTCAATGACGCTTCGGCGGCGTTTCTTTCCGGCACTAAGTTTGGCGATTTGCTGCAACAGGCCGGTACGCGACATCGGATCGTCGTGACGGTCCCTCGCGAGTCGCCTTACACCACTCAACCCGTCACGCGATATCCCAACGTCGCCTGGGTGTGGCAACTTCGCGATCCGGCGGCGTTTGACAAATCGCTCAGTGGTCCGTTACAAGCGGCGGCCGTCTTGGCCGGATTTCAGGCACCCATGAAAAAAGTCGAAGAGCAAATCGGCGACGTGAAGCTGGTTGGTTATAAATTCTTGGAGAACGACAAGAACAAGAGCCGCGACAATGGGATTTTGTTCAACTTTACTCCCTGCTTTGCGCGGGTAAACGATCAATTTATTTTGAGCAGTAGCTTGGAACTGGGTCGCGATTTGATTCCACTATTGGTGGAAGAACCGAAAACAAATGCGTTCCACTTCTCCGGGGTTCCACTTAGGAACGGGACGGGGATCGGAACGATAACTCCGCTCGTCGACAGCCGGTTTCACTGGACCGGCTTGACGCAATACTTGAGTGGCATCAAGAAAACATTGGTTACGCAAAACATGCTTGAACAGGGGAATGATCCGACCGAGGCGGAGCGGGAAGTCTCGCTGTATCTCAACCTGCTGGAAAAACTGACCCCGGTCGAATTGAGTACTGCGGCCAGTGAGGACCGTTATTGGATTGGACTGGGACCAGTTGCGACAAGACCAGAAAACCCTACGAATCCCAAATAGCCACAGAGATAAAAGAGGTACGAGAGGGGTGTAGAAAGGCGACTCGACTTCGCTGCCCCGCAGTTCATTGCCTTTGCCATTCGTCATTCGACATCGTCTCGGCCAATCGTCGGAACTCCGTTTCAGCGAGAAACACTGCGGCCTGTACGACCTGAAAGACTACGGCCGTTTGTGGCCAACCGAATGCCGCCAGCAGTCGATCCCATTCAGCGGTCGGACAGGTACCCTTCAAATCGACGTACCATAGCTTATCTTTCCGGTCGTATAAATTTCCGTCGATTTGCCACGTGTTATTTTGTTGCGATGAGACCCACACGAACGAGCCATCGCCTTCGATGAACATTCGTTCGAGCCGCGATAAGTTTTTAACCGCCTGCTCGAAGCTAATCGCAAACGGCGTCGCGACTTCGTCGGGAGGAATGTCGAGTGTGGCAAATTTAACTCCGCCAAAGTTGTGTCCCATTCCGGGTATCGCATTTTCCGGCCGCGCGTGCAGTGAAGCGTGAAACTTGTACACTAAAAAAACTCTGGGGCAAAGGGATCTGAAGGAGCGAGGCAACGTCGATTCCATTTTCGACGATTTCACCCAAACGGCAAGCAGGTTTTATTTTGTTAGAAATTGCCCGATTTTGTGCTGGCAAATTTTGCCGATTGCCGATAAAATGTCGAAAGACGGGTAACACTCGGCAACCGATTTCGCTGTAATTTGTGGCGAATTCGCAAAAAGGACCGAAGGAGGCGGGCGGTTCTGTCGATTAAACCTGTCCAGTCGCAACACTGCGGCTTAAAATAAAACAAACGAAGCCGTTTTGAGGCAAGCGGTGGGCATCAGCCCTCTGTTATTGTGTCTGTGTCCTCAAACCGCTTTACGAATCAAACCTTTTGCCAAGCATTCCGTCGGAGGTGCCAACACTAAAAGCTCGACGACCAAGATCACCTACGACCTGCGCATAGCGCGGTCCGGTCTTCGTCATTCTCGAAGCGACGCCACCGTCGCAGTCGGCGAAAGGTTTGTTACAATTGGCCGTGGTTGAACCCGTCGGGTTTTCAACTGCGGCCATTTTTTTTGAATTCGGCAATTGCCGAAAAGATTTGGGAGTTTTGTTATGCCGGTCCTATTGAGCGTCGAGGGCCTCGTTGCGCGGCCGCTCCATTTGAGTTGGGAAGATTTGGCCGCCTTTGATCCCGCCGTGCAGGTCGCGAACCTCGAACGGCTGCATCCCAAACGGCCGGGCGACGCCGTTCGCTTGTCGGCCTTGCTGCAACTGGCGGGCGTTCATTCCGAGGCGAAGTATCTGACCCTGCACGCTTCGACCGACGATTTTCACGCGAGCGTTCCGCTGAATGCGGTACGAGAGAGTGGTCTGTTGATTTATCGGTGGGAGGGAAAGCCCCTTCCGACCACAGCGGGCGGGCCGATCCGCTTTTTCATTCCCGACCACACCGCTTGTAAGACATCGGAAATCGACGAATGTGCCAACGTCAAGTTCGTTGATCGGTTGGAACTTTCCTCAGAAAAGGGTTTCGACAATCGCCCGGCGGAAGAACGCGCACACGCCGCGCTTCACACGCAGCAAGCGGCCGAGAAATGACAAGGCACGCCAGGAAATGGCAACGAGCGAGAAGTTGTCGATCAGTTTGGATGAAATGATCGAAGTTCGAATGGGATCGTGAGGGATACGTCGGCACCGGCACCAGTGAGTATTCATTTCGCGGTTTCTTTCGCCGGTTCGGCCGCAATGGCAAACAAGTAATCTTTCGTCGTGACGTACAATACGTTGTTGGCGACTATCAGGGTCGTAAAGATTGAGTTGTGATATTCAATGGCTTTAATTAATTCCTTTTTGTCGGACAACCGAAAAATGGTAACCGTGCCATTCTCGTCGCCGATGTAGACCCTGTCCTCGACGATCAACGGGCTGCCCCAGAATCCCGTTTTGAGGTTGTGTGTCCAGTGGACTTTTCCCGTTTTGGCGTCGAGACAGTGCAACACTCCGCCAAAGTCGGCGACAAACAGCAACCCGTTTTTGATGGCCACCGACCCAAGGGACCGGTGCATCGTTTCCTCAAATTGAATCTGGCCGTCACCGTTGTTGTCCCGGTGGTCGTAGTGCCAAATCATTCCGGAATTAGGATTCGCGATGGCAATCTCGCCTTTTGATTCATCGACCGCCCGATAGCGACGATGTTCCAAGGGTGTCTTGGTCGGATCATCTCGCCGCACAACTAATTCATCGCTAATGTCACCGCGTTTTGTCGCGTCGATGCAGTAGAGATGACCGATCCCTTCACCATGTTCAGGATCGTCACCGACGCAGACATAGACTTTGGCATCGTGAATTACGGGAGCACAAACGATCGGGTTCCGAGTGGCATGACCGCCTAGAACGTATTTCGAAGCCTTTGGGTTGGCGTCGAACCTCCACAGCAACTTTGACTTGCCGTTGTCTCCCCGCACGTCGAACGAATAAACCCAGCCATCGCCACCGCCAAAGATCGCCTGTGGAATCCCGTCGATGACATCCGCAGCGGGCGAGGCCCATGTCCCGTGCAAAATATTTTCTCCCGGAGAATTGTCTTGCCACAAAAGTTTGCCGGTCGTTTTATCGAGAGCGACGAAGCTGGGTGCCTTGGGATTGGGAATTTTAACATGGCTTTCATTGACGCCGTTGGACGTACAGACGAGCAGCACGTCGCCGAGAGAGGTCAACGAACAGGTACATTGATTGTGCGGAAAGACTCCCCAGTCCTTGATCATATCGACCGACCAGATGACATCGGCCTCGTCGAGATTCTCATTCGGCTCTTCGCGAAAGGGTCCATCATTCACCCCATCTCGAAAGCCCTCCACGTCGAGACATCGCACATGTCCGCGATTGGTGACATACCATAGCCGCTTCCCCTCGACCAGCGGCGTGGTCACGATGCCGGTATCGGGCCAGTCTTGCGAGCGGCCCATGGCGAGCTTCTCATTCGAGTCTTGCCACAGAAATTTTCCGGTCGCTTCATCGAAACATTGCAGACAACTGAGGTCCACATCGGCTGGGTAACGTTTAACGCGCCCCAAGGCATTGTTCGTCCCGATGAAGACTTTTCCATTTGCCACGACGGGCGTGCTGTGCGTGACGGAACCAAGCCGTGCCGCCCATTTGATATTCTTGCTGTCCTTCCGTTGCCATTCGCCCGCCTCGTCGAATTCGCCGATGTTCCATTCGGTTGGGATATTCCTTCCCTCGGGCGTGTTGTTGCGGCGGGACGAGCCGCCCCATTGTTTCCAATCGCCGGTCGGCTGAGCGGCAGGCGTGACATCAGCGGGCAGTGCGACATCTGCGGCGTGAACCGTTGTTAGGGAGGAAATATAACGAAGTGGTAAATTGCCAAACAGGACGCAGGACATCATGGTCGCGAATAGCGAACACGATCCCGCCTGATACCAACGCCATTTTGGCTTGCCCGTTGGAGGCTCATTGGGCTGTCCCGTACTGAATTCGGTTTTTTCCATTGGTCCAATTCTTCATTTGTCACAGATTGGGCTTTGATTGGATTTTAGGTTGTCTGGCGGAATTTTCCTAGCATGTTGTGGTTAGGCGGCGGGAGTCGTCGGCTATTTACAACTTACCCAACCTTAGGAAAGTTTGCGGCGGCGGTTAATGTCTCGGGTCGAAATCGTACACTTTTGCCGAACGCCGATTTGGATTAAGATTGTGTAGTCGTCGCTGGAGAAGAGACCAGAACAAAGTTTGCCAAGCTCAACGATGTGACTGGCATTCGACGAAATTACGCTCAACAAACAACTCTTGGCAATTTTACGATCTATTCATGTCCACTCCCGTTTTGCAAGCCATCGTTTTGGCCGACCAGATTTACACCGACGCAATGTCGGGCAAAAAGGTCATCGCCGGGACGTTTAACGCCCTGCATCCGCAACAAATCCCTTCGCAGTTCAACCGCTCGACGTTTGCCTATCTCTGTCTGACCGACATCAAGGGGACGGTCACGCTCGAACTGCGTTACGTCGATTTGCAAACGAACGAAATGCTGCTGGGCCTGCACGGTGTGCAGGTGCAAGCGAAATCTCCGCTTGACAGTGTTGAACTGGTGATCGAGATTCCGCCTTTTCCAATTCCGCACGAGGGAGTTTATGCCTTCGAGGCTCATGCCAACGACACGATCTTAGGTTCCTTGCGAATTACTGTCATGCACCGTGAGGAAGCCGAATCTTGAACCGCCGCCGTTGGTTTCTCTTGGTCCTGCTTGTGATCCTCAGTGGTGGCGGGTATCTGTACGCCGATTGGTATCGCTGTTTACCGGAAGGGCGCACGGCTAACTTCGTCGGCGTTTCCAAGTGTGCCGAATGTCACACCGGTCAGCAAAAACTCTGGAAAGGTTCTCACCACGAAGAGGCGATGGCTCTCGCGACGAAAGAATCCGTCCTGGGAAATTTTGAGAACGCGACGTATGAACAGTTTGGCATCACCTCTCGCATGTTCCGCGACGGCGATAAATTCCTCGTCGAAACCGAAGGCAAAACGCCCGGCAAGCTCGAAACCTTTCCGGTCAAGTACACGTTCGGCGTCAGTCCGCTGCAACAATACATGGTCGAGTTTGCCGATGGTCGCGTGCAAGTTCTGCCCCTTTGTTGGGACGTGAAGAAAAAAGAATGGTTCCACATTTACCCGAACGAGCCGATCAAGCCGGGCGACCCGCTCCACTGGACCGGCTTCGCTCAAACGTGGAACCACATGTGTGCGGAGTGTCACTCGACCGACGTTCACAAAAATTACGATGTCGATAAAAACGAATATCACACGTCATTTGCCGAGATCAATGTAAGTTGTGAATCTTGCCACGGGCCGGGAAGCCTGCACGTCGAAATCGCCGAACAGAAAAAAGTCTTTTGGGATCGGCGATATGGTTACGGCCTGCCCAACCTCAAGGAAAAAGACCTGAAAACCGGCCGGTTTCAGACGGAAATGGCGACCTGTGCCAAGTGTCATGCGAGGCATGATGTGATTCACGCCGGTTTTTCGCCGGGCAACGATTACTACGACAATTATTCGCCGACACTTCTCGACGGAATGGTTTATCATCCCGACGGACAATTGCTCGACGAGGCATACGAGTGGGGCTCGTTTCAGCAAAGCCACATGTTTCGCAAGGGTGTGCATTGTATCGATTGTCACGATCCCCACACGGCCAAACTCAAAGCGGAAGGCAACAACCTGTGTAATCGCTGTCATGTGCCCGCCAAGTACGACACGCCCGCCCATCATCATCACTTGGCGGATTCGGTCGGCTCGAAGTGTGTTGAGTGCCACATGCCAACGACGAATTACATGGTCGTCCATCCTCGCCGCGATCACAGTTTGCGAATTCCCCGGCCCGATCTGTCAGATAAACTGGGCACCAATAACGCCTGCAACAATTGTCACCGTCATAGCGACAAGACGACCCAATGGTCGGCGGATTACATCAACCAATGGTTCGGACCGAAGCGGCGCGACGTACCCCATTACGGCGAAGTAATTCAAAAAGGTCGCGAAGCGCGAAAGGACGCTGATTTGTCCTTGGCAAAGCTATTGAAGTCGCCCGACGTGGGACCGATGGTGCGTGCTTCGGCGTTAAGTCTGTTGCGAAACCTCGACCGCCCGGAAACCATGCAAGCCATTGAGGCGGCCTTGCACGACCCCGAGCCAATCGTCCGCGCCTCGGCCGTGGCAAGGGTTCCTGAAAAACTAGCACAAACGCTCGCGGTTCCGCTGCTCAAAGACCCAGTCCGACTTGTCCGTCACGAGGCGTTTTCGAGTTTAGTACGCACACGAATCAGCGGACTTAGCCCCGACGAAGTTCAGGCGTTCAAGAGTTGTTATCAAGAATTTGTCACTGGCTTAGAGTCTTCACTCGATACGCCCGGCGCAAATTTGAGCCTAGCCCATTTCTTTGGCAGCCAGCAAGACTTACCTAAAGCTGAGTTTCATTTTCAGCAAGCGTTGAAGCTCGATCCATCGAACATTCAAGCCCGACGGGGACTCGCCCAATTGTTCACGCAACAAAACCAACCGGAAGTTGCCGAAGCAATCTGTCGTGACGCGATCCGGTTGGGCCGCGACGTGATCGAAACGCAAAACAAACTCATCGCTCAATTTAAGGCGTTGAACCAAACTCGTGACGTGGCCCGCGCCACACAAGAATGCGAAGCATTCAAACTCGATCTCGCGGCGAGCCTTAAACAATTGGGGGTGACGCTCGGTTCGCAAAAGGACCATCGAGAAAAGGGGATCGAATCACTTAAAGAAGCAGTCACGCTTTCACCCCTCGATGCCGAAATTCGCATCCTCTGTGCCGAGGTCATGCAAGCGACCGACCACGAGACCGATGCGGTTGAGTTGCTCAAAGCTGGCTTGAAGCTCACGCCCGACGAGCCAGAGATCGCTGCCATGTTGGCCGATGCTCTTTTACGTGCAAAAGATGTCAAAGGTGCCCGTGGCGTCCTATCGGAAGCATGTAAGTATCACGCCGACGACACCCGACTGCTCGCTCGGTGGACCAAGATCGAAATGGCGGAAAAAAATTGGGCGATAGCAGCCAAGTTGGCGGAACGCTGGTTGGAGCAAGACTCGCAAAACCGAGAGGCGATTCAAGCCTACGAAACGTCGTTGCGAAATGTTCAAAAATAACCGCCGCAGTTGCAACGCCAATCAGGTCACGCTTTCTTATCCAGAAACCCGCTCGCCTTAATCAGCGGCTCCAATTCCGTCCCGCGCATCAACCGCAACAAAATCGGCGTGGTCATCACGGTCGTAATGAGTGCCATCAGCACGAGCATACAGAACACACTTTTGGGAATGACGTGCAAGTCATAACCCAGGTTAATCACGATCAATTCCATTAACGCTCGGGTGTTCATCATCACGCCAATACAGGCCGATTCTCGACCGCTGAAACCGCTCAGGCGTGCCGCGAGACCGCAGCCGCCGAACTTGCCAAACATGGCGGCCGCCAGCACGAGGCCGCACAACATCCACAAATGGGCCGATTCGAGTGAACCGACATCGGTCCGCAAGCCGGTGTACGTAAAAAAGATCGGCAGGAAAAAGATCGTGATGAAACTTCGCAGTTGCCGCGCGACCGCTTCGCGAAAGTCATGCTCCGCCGACAGCACCGCTCCCAGAAAAAACGCCCCGAAAATCGCGAAGATGCCGATGAGACTCGTGACGATTGAGCAGACCAACAACGCGGCGACGAGAACGGCCAAGTCGTTCAAACCCAATTCCCCCTTACCTCGTTTGATCGCGGCAGTGGTCCACTTCCGCAACATCGGCCGGGCGAAATAGACGAGGGCGACGGCGAACCCGACCGTTTCCGCAACCATGAGAGCCACGTTTTGCAGTTCAAACTTTCCCCGCACGATGGCCGCGACTGCAGCCAATAAAATCCAACCGGTCGCGTCATCGACGGCAGCGGCGGCAATCGTGATTGCACCCAACCGGCTGCGACTGATGCCCAATTCCATCATCATCCGGCCCAAAATGGGAATCGCCGTGATCGACAAGGCTGTTCCCATGAACAAAGCAAAACCCAAAATCGGCACCGGCTGATCCGGCACGTCGGGATGCGGCTCCACGGAACCATGAATTCCATACGCCAATGCCAGTCCTAGTCCAAACGGCAACAGCACGCCCGTCAGGGAAATGGCGAGTGCCGACTTGCCGTTCCAGCGCAGATGGGAAAAATCAAATTCGAGTCCAATGAGAAACAGCAAGAAGACCAAGCCCAGTTGGGCAAAAATCGTGAGGATCCAATGCAGTACGCCCGCCATGAGTTTCGGATCGACGTCGGCAATCGCCGGATGAAAAACGAACTCCGAGACGCTCGGAAAAAGTTTGCCGACGACACTCGGCCCGAGAATCAAACCTGCGGCAATTTCTCCCACCACTCCGGGCTGGCCGATTTTTCGGAACAATCGCGAAAAGACTCGCGCCACCAGAATAATCACGCCCAACTGAATGAGGATCGGCAGCAGGACACTTTCGATGTGCAACTGCTTCAACTGGGCGAGTCCCTCCGTCAACGACAGGGGCGACGATGAAGTTGCCGTGACTTCACCAAACAAACCAAGAAAGTCCCATGCCATTTATCCTTGCTCCCTTATCGCTAATTACTAAATGCTATTTACTAATCGCCCAATGCCCCGCCGATTCTTCGTGCGGACGCCGGGCGTTTTCCAAAAGTTCAATCAATTTGCGAAGCTCACTCGGCGAAAGGTGGCCCAGTTGCTTCGCGTGACACTTGCGAACTTGTTCGTCGAGCATTGCCAAAAGTTTCATCCCCGTCGGTGCAATCGCCACGAAGACTGTGCGGCGATTGGACGCCGGTCGATCTCGCTTGATCAACTTTCGCTGCTCTAGTTTGTCGAGCATCCGCGTGATGTCGGGTGCCCGCGAGACAAGCCGCCCCGCCA
>JAYUFG010000282.1:0-4959 GCA_043738845.1 Planctomycetaceae bacterium | reverse complement strand
GTCGCGGGTCTTTGTGGAAGATGGTCGTTTGAAAATGGATTTAGGTCGGGCAGGGGTTGTCGCACTTCCGGCGGAAGAAACCGAACGGCGTTGGCAGGCGACCACGCCTCAATGGCCGGTCATGCACGCGGTGACCTACGGCGTGAGTCGCGACCAGATGATGGCCCGTCATAAAAGCAATCATATCCAGGTCGTATATGCTGACGGTCCGGCCGATGCGGACAAATGCTTGTTGGCGAAAGCGGCCTTTGCTGAATCACTTGGGTTGGAAGTCCACGTTTGCGGAACGCGGAAAGAGGGCAAACCGTGGGCCAACGTAAAATCGTGAGAAATCTCTCGTTTGCCGTCGTGTGTTGACCGATTAACGCCCGAACAATCAACATTAAATTGCGCATTTTATCCATTTTTACATCCGTTCGGCGATATTGTTGAAATTCTACCCTTCCTACCAGTCGAAAATGATTGTCATTTTTGGTCGGAAGGGATAGGATGGGCGGAACCTGAACAAGCGGTTGCTTTGAGGTGTCCCAAAAAATGGCCCCTTTTTGCGTTTGATGCAGAAATACCATTTGCAATTGAGCGTGTTCGAGCGGAGTTCTGAGTATTTTTACGAATCGCGATTGCCCAATTCCGTTTGCAATCGCTTTGAGTTCGAACTTTTTATCGGTGGGCTGCGTACTGACCTGATTGCATGTTGTGGAAGTTGGTCCGTAAACGATCGTTTCCTCGCAACTCGGTAGTAGGAGATTACCGCCATGTCTTGGATTACCTATTTTCTGCAAGAATGTCCCAGTTGCGGCCGCAAGCTGCAAATTCGTGTCGCGCACATGGGCAGAAATGTCGCCTGTCAACATTGTCAGAAGACATTTTTGGCGACCGATCCCGCGAACGCGCCGGCGGACGATCTGACCGAGAGCACGTTGCTGCAACGGGCCGATCAGTTATTGGAATCGGTTTCGATTCGACATAAATCGAATCCCGCCGCTAATTCGAATTAGGCTTTCGGACGATTGCGTGGATTTTCGGTCAATCCGATAACCGGTATCCATGCGTCTGACGTTGTCGCGAACATCGTTGACGATTCACCTCTTGATATGCACCTCCTTTGAATTCATCCCCCTCTTTGCCGCAACCGATTTTGATCACTTCTGGCGTTCAAGCTCGCGAAAAAATTCTCGCCATTCAGCAACAGGGTTTGAAGGTCGGGCTCGTTCCGACGATGGGTGCGCTGCACGAGGGCCATACGAGCCTTGTCGATGCTGCCCGTCGCGAGTGTCAATTCACGGTCGTATCGATCTTCGTTAATCCTGCGCAGTTCGCTCCGCACGAGGATTTGGCCAAGTATCCCCGTACGCTCGACGCCGATCTCCAACTGCTTGCGGCGCACGGTGCTGATCTCGTTTTTTGTCCGACGGCGCAAGAGATGTACGGCGGGAACTTTGATACCTATGTCACTCCTGGTAAAATTGCGGAGGTCTTAGAAGGGGTGGTGCGGCCGACCCATTTTCGCGGCGTGGCGACGGTCGTGCTGAAGTTGTTCAATCTATTGCCTGCGGATATCGCCTATTTTGGGCAAAAAGATTATCAACAATCACTCGTCATTCGCCATCTAGTGGCTGATTTGAATGTCCCCATCGAGATTCGCGTTTGTCCGATCATTCGCGAATTGGATGGTCTCGCCAAAAGCTCGCGCAACGTCTATCTTAGTCCCGATGAACGACGTAGCGCGATTGTACTATCGCAAGCCGTGCAAAAGGCAGAGGAACATGTGCGGATGGGCGAACGGAGTGCTGCGAACATAGTCCGCGCCATGCAAACTGTCATCGAATCAGTGCCGGGCGTTCAGGTCAACTATATCGTCGTGGCCGACCCCGAAACGCTGGCTGATGTCACGACGATTTCGGGATCCGCCGTCGCGCTGATTGCCGCCAGGGTCGGAAATACCCGTTTGATCGACAATACGATTTTGCAGGTGTCATAATCATGCTGCGGCCATATCACCTAACATTTTTTCTTTCTCCACGTTTCCGATTTCCCGCCTATGCTTGACATCCTATTCTATATCCCGAGCAATCTCTTCGGCTGGCCGATGTTCGGGATTGGAATTTTGTTGTTCGTGTGGGCGGCGGCAAGCGGCGGGTTGTTGACGTATCTCGTTCGCAAACAAGGCTGGAACGCCGACACTCGCGGATATGTCCCCGTCCTGCTCCTCATCGGGGCGGTAATCTGTTTTTTGCTCAACCTGCTAATCGAGGCGCGCGGCTTGCCCATTCGCGGATACGGGACGATGGTCTTGCTCGGCGTCGCGTCGGGAATCTGGTTAGCGGCCGTACGTGGCAAACGGGCCGGTCTCAATGTCGAATTGATTTTTTCGCTCGCCCTGTGGTTGTTCGTCGCGGGCATGGTCGGCGGCCGCACGTTCTATGTGATCGAGTATTGGAAAAAACAGTTCGTCAAACCGACCATTGGCGAAACAATCGCGGCGGTCGCCAACATCTCGCAAGGGGGTCTCGTCGTCTTCGGTGCCTTCATCGGTGCGACGACAGCGTTTATCATCTTTGCAAGAATGAATCGACTGCCCGTCCTGGGGACGTTCGATTTGATCGCACCGAGTATGGTGCTGGGATTGGCGATCGGGCGACTTGGTTGTTTTCTACATGGGTGCTGTTATGGCGGAACCTGCTCGCTCCCCTGGGCCGTGACATTTCCTTACAACAGCCCACCCCACTTGAAACAAGCGACCGACGGACTGACCGATTTGCACGGAATTAAATTGCGAATCGAAAAGGACGCGAGTGGTGAACTCCTCTTCAGCGGTCCGCCTGTCATTGCGAGCGTCGAGCCAAATTCTGACGCCGAAAAAGCGGGACTCAAAAACGATGACGTCCTTCTGGAAATTGACACCCAAGACCCGACCGAAAAAACGATCAGTTCGCGCAGTATGATTGCCAATGTGGGCGACGCGCAGTCGGCCCTGTTGCGAATAACGTCGCCCGGCACCTTGATAACCGTCCATTCAAAGCGACAGCCGGAGCCGATTTCGTGGACCGTTCCCGCACCTCTCGCGCGGAGCAAGCCGGTTCATCCGGTGCAGATTTATGCTGCACTGGACGCCTTGATTCTGTGTCTGTTTCTGCTGGCGTGGTATCCGTATCGCCGGTGGGATGGCGAGCTTTTGGCCTGGATGCTGTCGTTGCATGCGATCTCGCGGTACCTGCAAGAAGTCCTGCGGACCGATGAGGGAGGCGTGTTTGGCACCGGTTTAAGCATCTCGCAGAACATCAGCATCGCGATGTTTGTTGTCGGGCTGGGTCTGTGGTGTTATCTTTGGAAATATGGCGAGCGACGGTTGAACTTTTACCGGCCCAGCGGGATTTAGCTGGGCAGGATACGTGTGCGGGCCGGAAATACGACAGCTATTGAAGTGCTGTCCCTTACCCACCGCGTCTCACGCGACCACTCACATAGACGTCGGCACCTAGGGTGCGGACCTGCGGCTCTTCGAGGGCCAGGGCTTGGTCCATTCGCTCGACGCCCGCCCCGGCGAAGGGACTTGTCGCGCTCAAGCCGCCGATCAATTTTGGGGCGATAAAAGCGTGGACCTCGTCGATTTGTCCAGCATCGAAGAAGCTGCCGAGCAATCGCCCGCCCGCCTCAACCAGGACGTTGGTCATCCGTCTCCGACCAAGTTCTTGGAGCAACAGCCGTAGGCGTTCTTGTGAGTCGGTCGCTTCGCACAGCCAAATTTCGCAGCCCGCGTCGGTCAGTTTTTTGCGCGACGCCTCGTCTGCGTCCGGACCAACCGCGACGAGGACTGGCGTTTCTTTCGCCGTCCGCACGAGTTGACTTTCAAGCGACAACACGGCCCGCGAATCGACGACGACCCGTGTAGCGGTGCGGAATCCGGCAGGCCGCGCGGTCAAGAGGGGATCGTCGGCGGCTGCGGTGCCACTGCCGATGAGAATAGCATCGACGCGGCCGCGAATTTGATGAGTTACCCGGCGGGCCGCTTCGCCGGAAATCCAGCGACTGTCGCCCAACCGTGTGGCGAGTTTTCCATCCAGCGTCATGGCCCACTTGGCAATGATCCAAGGAACGCCCCGCTCGACCAGTTTGAGATACGGAGCGTTGATCCTGCGTGCGTCATCGCTCAATAGTCCGACGCGAACTTCGACTCCGGCCGCCTCGAGGGCGCGAAGTCCACCACCGGAAACTGCGGGAAAAGGATCAGGGAGTGCGGCAACGACGCGACGAATTCCCGCCGCGACGATGGCTTCGGTGCAGGGAGGGGTCTTGCCATGATGACAACATGGTTCGAGTGTGACGTACAACGTGGCACCCACCGCCCGCGAACCGGCCACGCGAAGCGCCTCGATCTCGGCGTGCGCGTCGCCAAAGCGTTTATGAAATCCTTCGCCCACGACGGTTCCGTCGGTCTGCACAACGACACTTCCGACAAGCGGGTTCGGTTCGACATGGCCTTGACCGCGAATCGCCAACTCAAGCGCGCGACGCATGTGCCACGCGTCAAATTCCGAATGTGTACCGCGCGACGAGCCAAATTGAACAGCGGGTGTTTTCGGTTCGGCGATCATGAATGGTACTTGGAGAGATACAGTCAAAGAAGAGGCAGACGAATTCGTGACGATTCGGTTTTATCGGTTGGATCATTTTAGGTGAAATCGGCCACCAACCTGCGCTACTCCGGCACCCATAATTTTTTGCCTTCACCACTCGGGGCGGGACTCCCCGGCGTCCAAATTTCGTTCGACGGCGTGGCCGCCGCCGGTTCGGGAGTCAGCGGCATGATCATCCGACCGTTCTGATCGACGATCCCTGCTTGATACAAAATACGATGCAGCGTTGCGGCGATTCCTTGTTCCTGACGATGTTCGCGAGCAATGTGGTTGATCAGTCGGCCAACCTCGCCAACCTCACCCCGGCCGATACACATTTGTA